>DASRJN010000539.1:0-2291 GCA_035649455.1 Acidimicrobiales bacterium | reverse complement strand
TGGGCCGCGGGCGGGTCAGAGCGAGCCGGCTTGGTCCTGGCCCGCGTTGTTCGGTTCCCGGGTTTGGTTCGCGGGTGTGGGCCGCGGGCGGGTCAGAGCGAGCCGGCTTGGTCCTGCTTGCGCTTGTTCGGTCCCGGGTCTGGGTCGCGCGCCCACGCGCCGCGGGCCCAAGAGCGAGCCGATCTCGTCCCGCTTGCGCTCGTTGCTTTCCGGGGTTGGGCCGCGGCGCGGTCTATCCGAGTCGATGTCCGTGCCGTCAGGCCCCGGCATCGCGACGGGGCGAGCCCGTCGGTTAGAACGAGCCGATGTCGGTGTCGTCGGGCCCTGGCATCGAGAGCTGGTCGAGCCCGTCGATCTGGTCCAGGTCGCCCAGGTCGTCGTCGATCCCGCTGTCGTAGCCGTCGTCGATGCCGTCGCCGTCGGCGTCCAGCCCGCCGTCGAGCCCGGTGCCGGTGTCGTAGCCGTCGTCGATGCCGTCGCCGTCTGCGTCCAGCCCGGTGCCGGTGTCGCCCTCGCCTGCGCCGGTGTCGAAGTCGTCGTCGATGCCGTCGCCGTCGGCGTCGTCGAAGTCGTCAGCGACCTCGGCGTAGCCGGCGTCGAGCCCGGAGCCTTCGCCGACCCCGGCCTCGCCGCCCTCGGGAGCGGCCGGCTCGAACTGGTCGTCGGGGGCCGTGGTGCCGCCGTCGCCAGCCTCGGGCTCCACGGCCGCCGGCACCGGGGGGCCGTCATCGGCCTCACCCTGACCGAAGGAGAGGGCGGGCTCGGCCTCGACCTCGCCCGGGCCCACCAGGTCCCCTTCCGTATAGGGCCCGGGTGGCGGCTCCGCACCGTTGTCGCTGTCGAAGTCGGCCGTCACCGTCCCGAAGGCGTCGCCGTCCGGAGTGGAGGCCGCCTCCCACGCCGCTTGGGCCTGATCCGGGGGCAAGGTGTCGGCCACGAGCCCGAAGGCTTCGGACAGGTCGGCCGGGTCCACGTCGTCGTAGCCGAAGCGGCCCAGATACGCGGATGGGTCTGCGTTGTAGGCGGTCTGTTCCGCCGGATCGAGCATCACGCCGCGCAGCACGTCGAGCAGTGACATGCCGTCCATCCTGTCCTCCCGAGTCACTTCGCGCCCCGGTGGCGGCCGGGGACACCTTCACGCTACGGGGCAGTTCCCTCGGGGACATCGGGGAACACCCCTAGTGCGCCCCGATCGTGAGGAAACCGACGAGTGTTTGACAGTCGGCTCGCGATGCCTTTCAACTGTCGCCGATGTCCACGTCGCTCGTCATCGTCGAGTCGCCGGCCAAGGCGCGCACGATCGCCCGCTACCTGGGCGACGACTTCGTGGTCGAGGCCTCGATCGGTGCGGTCCGGGACCTCGAGCCCAAGGGCCTCGCAGTGGACATCGACGATGGGTTCAAGCCCACCTATGTCGTCCCGCCCACCCGCCGTGACGTGGTCAAACGGTTGAAAGCCGCCCTCAAGCAGGCCGACGAGCTCTATCTCGCCACCGATGAGGACCGCGAGGGCGAAGCCATCGCGTGGCACCTGACCGAGGTCCTCAAGCCCTCCGTGCCCACCCGGCGAATGGTGTTCCACGAGATCACCCGGCATGCGATCGAAGAAGCGGTAACGAACTCACGCGACATCCACGCCGGGCTGGTCGACGCGCAGGAGGCCCGCCGCATCGTCGACCGGCTGTTCGGCTACCCGGTGTCCGAGGTGCTGTGGCGCAAGGTGTCCACCGGCCTGTCCGCCGGGCGGGTGCAGAGCCCGGCCATCCGCCTGGTCGTGCAGCGTGAGAAGGAGCGCATGGCGTTCGTACCCGCCGGCTACTGGGACCTGGTGGCGGCGTTCGGCACGTCGCCCCGGTTCTCGGCCACGCTGGTGGGGCTCGACGGCACCCGGGTCGCCACCGGCAAGGACTTCGACCACCAGGGCCGCGTGACCCGCGAGGACGTGGTCGTCGTGGACGAGACCGCGGCGCGGGGCCTGGTCACCGCCCTGGACGGCTCGACGTTCACGGTCTCCACCGTCGACGAGCGCCCGTACCGCAGCTCGCCCAAGGCGCCGTTCATCACCTCCACGCTGCAGCAGGAGGGCGGGCGCAAGCTGGGGCTCACCTCCCGCCAGGTCATGCAGGCAGCCCAGGCGCTGTACGAGGGCGGCTACATCACCTACATGCGGACCGACTCGGTCACGCTGTCGGAGGAAGCGCTGGGCGCGGCCCGGTCCCAGGTGCGCGAGCTCTACGGCGAGCGGTTCCTGCCCGACGGCCCCCGCGTCTACCGCAGCACGGTCAAGAACGC
>DASRJN010000538.1:0-20466 GCA_035649455.1 Acidimicrobiales bacterium | reverse complement strand
GTGGTGGGCGACGTCGACCCGGTGGACCCGGTCGAGCCCGAGGACGTGGCGGTGGTCGACCCCGGCCCGCCCCCGGGGACGGTGACCTCGTCCGGCCGGGCCGGGCGGGTGTCGCCCGGCGACAGGCTCGAGCCGGGATCGCCTGCGGAGGCTGGGTCGCGCCCGGCGTCGTCCGGCTCGGGCTGCTCCGGCGGAGGGACGGGAGCGGCGGCGAGGTCGTTGTCCAGGCCTGCGCCGGGGTTGGTGGGGTCGTATTTCAGCACCCGGTCCGCGGACCCGTCGACGTGGATGACCCCGGCCCGCTCGCTGTCGGGGTCGTTGTAGAACACGAACCCGTCCTCCACGAACAGCTCGAAGCGGCCCTCGGCCACGGGCTCGTCGGTAACCACGATGCGCTCTCGGTCGACGTCGACCACGGCCACCTTGCCGGTGGTGTAGTCGGGCACGAACACCCGGCCCCGCGCCTCGACGGGCGGCCCCAGCTCGCTGCCGGCCGCGGCCACGGTGACCGCCACGCTGGCGCAGCGGCCGGTGGCGAGGTCGCTGACCCGCAGCACGCCCTGGTCGCCCGATACGGCATAGACGCGGTCGCCGCCCGCCGCGGCCCCGAAGCGCACCGAGTCGTCGTCGCCCCGGATGTCGACGCAGGCGCGGGCGACGTCGCCCCCGCCGGGCCCGATACGCCGCACGGTGCGGGCCGCCCGGTCCACCACCACGGGCGAGCCTCCGGCCACGACCAGCTCGGCGCCGGCCGGGTCGTCCACCACCCCAGGGCGCGTGTGGCGTTCGGGCCCGTCGAACCAGACCAGGTCGCCGGTGGTCTCACCCAGCAGCCACAGGCGCCCGTCCGAGTCGACCACGCTGGACCGCACGCCGTCGGCCACCGACACCTCGTCGCCCCGGCGCTTGGCCAGGTCGTCGGCGTCGGCCACCGCCACCCGGCCGCGGCCCTCGAGCACGTAGACCGACTGCCGGGTGGCCCGGGCCACCACGTCCCCCGACGCACCCGTCACTACCCGCGTGGGCGGGCCCGGCGCATACGTGCGCGGATCGATCCGCACCACCGTGCCCCGCTCGCCGTCGACCGCGTAGCCGACCGCGCCGGCCTGCACCGCGGTCAGGCCCGAGGACGCATCGCCCACGTCGACCCGCGCCACGACCTGCGCGCTGCTCCCGTCGATGAGCGTCATCAGCCCGACGGTGGACGCCACCCACGCGCCGCCCGCCCGGAGGTCGAGCCGCGCCGGCGGCGACCCCCCGGCCCGGGCCAGCAGCCCGATGCCCCCGAGCGCTACCAAGGGCGCGAGAACGACCGCCGCACCACGCCTCAGCATCGACGGCACCTTAGGGCGTGCCACGAGCCGTCCGTGATCGAGGACGCACCGTGCCGGTCAGCACATGCAACTGGTCGCACACCTCGACGAACACCTCCCGGGTGACGGATCGGTAGGGCCTCGATGCCAGTCATCCGGAGCCGACGTACCATCCGGGTTGGATGTCACAGCGCGTCAGTAGAGGCACCGTGTGTGAGGGCGCTCGCGCGCCGAGAGTGTTAGTCCGACTCCGCGGTCTGGCGTGATCGGCTGTCAACGTCGCTCGACTGGCCCAGGCGGGCCGACATGGACCAGGTCGCGGTAGCAAGCGGCGACGTCGACGGCGCTCGCCGACCGGAGTCCGGGTACACGAGAGACTCGCGGTGCTGGGTCACGGCTGGTTGCGGCATGCGGCGGCCACCACGTGGCTGCGGGCAGGGGTCCCGCTGGGCGGGGTCGCCCGCCGCCTGGGCCACAGCGTGGAGACGCTGGTGTCCACCTACGTCGGTGCGCTCCACGACGACGACGTGGCGGCGAAGAAGCTCATCGACGCTGCCCTGTCGACGACCCGCGAGTCGATCGTCGAGGAGGTTCGACGTTCTCCCGGTGCTCTCCCCGTGGGCAGGGCAAGACCCGGCCGAAGCGGGGCGCTCGCGGCAAATCGCGGGCGAAGCAGTGACCAGGGCGTATGGCCAGGTCACACCGCAGATCCAGTTGCGCCCTCGGCGCGATTCGAACGCGCGCACACGGCTCCGGAGGCTTATGAACCGTCGCGAGCTTCGCCCTGGTCAGTGGGGTCGCGCCCGATCGCTGGGTGGCAGTCCCCCCACGGTCCCCCCGAAGCCAGTGAGGCCACCGTCCACACGCCGCTGGTCTATCGGAACACACGTTCGCGAGTCTCTGGGCGTCGCCGTCGGCTGGTTCAGGCGACAACTCGTCCGATCAGGTAGGAGGTCAGTAGTGACACGCCGATGACGGCGATGAGGAGGTCGGTCAGGCGGCGTAGGGGCGGGGGCGCGTGTCGTACGTCCATGAACTCGCGCATGACGATGCGGACCTTGGCGAGGGCGAGGAAGATGGCCGAGATGGTGACGATCGTGCTCGCGGCCAGGGTGCCTTCGTCGTCTGCGGAGCGGTCGATCCAGAGGTAGATCACGGTAATCGCGACGAGGATGAGCCATGCGGCGAGGAGGCGGAGTTTGCTCGAGGTCTCCACGGGTCACCTCACGATGTAGAGCACGGCGAAGATGAGCACCCAGTAGAGGTCCACGGTGTGCCAGTAGGTGGAGCACGTCTCGATGGTCTCTTGCGAGCGGCGCTGCGGGTCCGAGAGCTGTTGGACGAGGATGCCGAGCGCGACGAACCCGATCAGCAGGTGGATGGCGTGCATCCCGGTGAGGAAGAAGAAGTGCTGCATGAAGTCGCTGCTGGTGAAGGTGTGTCCCCCGCGGATCAGGTTCACCCACTCGACCAGCTTGAGCGCGAAGAACGCGGCGCCCAGGCCGATCGTGGCGAGCGCGAGCCGCCGCGCCGCGGGGTAGCGGCCGGCACGTGCCTCTTGGACGCAGCGAGCGATCGCCCACGAGCTGGTCAACAACACGATGGTGTCGACGATCCCGAGCGGCAGGTTGAGCGCCGACTGGGCTTCGAGGAAGGCGCGCTCGTCCTGGGTGCGGAAGTACAGGTACACACAGAAGTACGCGGTGAAGACGAGCGACTCGAACAGGACGAAGAACCACATGTCGCCTTCGCCGGGGACACGCTCGATCTCCTCGTCGGGCAGGTCCGCCGTCGAAGTGTCGGGGGCGGCCATCAGCGGAGCACCTTCGCCAGAGGGTGCAGCCGGCGCGGTCTCCCCGGCGGTCGCTCAGGCAGGGGACCGGTGCCGAGGTCGTCGCGGATGATCACGTCGCGCAGCAGGTAGATGAAGACGCCGGTGTACATGCCGAACACGGCGACGTCGATCCACCAGGCGATCACGCCGTCCCAGGCCAGCACGCCGCGTTGGAAGATCCACGAAGGGGCGATCACCACCTCGGTGAGGGCGTTGCACAGGTTGAGGTAGCCGAACCACCTCGGGAAGACGCGGTTCTTGTCGAGGAGGATCGCTGCCATCCAGATCAACGACCCGACGAGGAACACCCCCATCGTGCCGGAGAACGAGAGGAAGCCCAGGTCGTAGAGCCACCGCTGCATCTCCGGGTTGCGGTCGGGTCGCAAGGCGCCCGCCGTCATGGCGATGCAGATCAACAGGAACCCCGGAACGGCGGCGATCAGGTAGAGGACGAGATACGAGTAGGCGAACGCCCGGCTCACCGACATCCGTCGGATCGAGTAGGCGATCAGCGCGATGGCGGTGGCCGACCAGCCGCCGAGGACGAAGATCAACCCGAAGCCGAACAGCAGGCCCCCGTGGCGGTCGGCGAACCACTCGACGGTCTGTTCGGGGTCCAGCCACGGCTTGCCCGGTGGTTGCGTGCGGGTGATCACGAAGAAGACGACGGAGTAGAGGCTGTAGAAGGCCACCGTCGAGTACCACGTGAACCACAGCTCGCGCTTCGGGTCGGTGCGCAGGTTGGCCCGCAGGTTCGAGACGATGCTCACGGTGCGGCACCGATCTCGGTGGGGTCGTGGTCGCGATCGCGCGCCATCGCCTGCCGGAGGGCCGCAGCCATCACGACGATCCACAGCGCGATGGCGATGTTCCTGAGCCAGAACGACACGAGGCCGTCCCACGCGAAGGGACCGGACACCGCCAGCCCGGCGAAGCCGGCGGGTACCAGGACGATGGCGATGAGCACGTTGAACCGGGCGACCCATCGGGGGAAGACCGGCTGGTCCTGGTCGTCGTAGGCGATGGCGAGGGCCAGGAACAGGCACAGGGCGACCAGGAAGGGGACGCCGCAGGTGAAGGTGATCCAGGCCAGGTCGTTGCACAGCAGCGTGAGGTCCGGGGACCGGTCGGGGCGGAAGGCCGCGATCAGCCAGAACACGGTCGACGTCAGGAACGCGATCGGGGCCGCGCCGGCGACGCCGATCACGCAGTAGCGCATCACGGGCGTCCGGTGGGCCATGCCCCGCATGCGTTCCACGATCAGCATGAGGATCGGGATCAGCGCCACGCAGAACCAGTTGAACAGGATCATGCTGTAGCGCACGCGGGAGAGGTTCTCGCTGTAGAAGTCCGCGACCTCTGCCGCCGAGGCTCGGGGCGACATCGGCGGGACGAAGCCGGGGAACAGCAGGAACGCCGCGATCCAGATGACGGCGACGGCCGGCAGCGTCCAGAAGATCACCCGCTCGCCGCTGCTTTGTCCCGCTCGCGGGTCGTCGACCGTGTCCGGAACGAGGTAGCTAGACAAGGTCCACCTCCGTGTCGGTCGTCGGTCGGCGGTGGCCGGACCGGCAGCTCGTAGTGCTGAGACTCATGGTCGGACGCGCCTCCCGACGCCGAGGGGATCGGTCCGCTCATCATTGGGGGAGGATGTCGGTGGAGTCGATCCTCTGGTAGGTGGTGGGTTGGCCGTCGGTGTCGAGTGAGGTCTGGAGCCATTCGTTGGTGCAGACGGCGGGCAGGAGGGTGCTGGTGGTGCCGCTGCATTGGAACGTGACGCCGCCACCGCCGGGGAGGTCCGCCGGGCGCATCGCTTTGATGGTGGCGGTGACGGATTCGGGGGTGATGTCGCCGGTGATGCCGTCGAGGGCGGTGGCGAGGGCCGCCATGGCGGTGTAGCCGCCCATGGCGGTGGGGTCGTCGACGTGGTGGACGTCGTCGCCGTAGGTGGCCATGACGGCCTGGTAGAGCTGGTAGGTCGGATCGTCGGTGGCGCCCATGGCGACGCTGGAGGCGACCTCGATGCCGTCGAGCACGTCGCCGGGGACCGCTTCGCGGGTGGCGTTGGTGATGCATTGGGAAAGGGTGGCGATCTTGCCCTGGTAGCCGACGGCGTTGAGCCCGTTGAAGGCAGCGATGCAGAACGCGTCGTTGCCGGTGACCTGCACGACTCCCACACCGCTGTCGACGACCTGTTGCATCTGGGCGGTCATGTCGGCCGTGCCCGGGGGGATCCGGATGACGTCGTAGTAGAGGCCGGCTTGGCCCATGACGGCGGGGCCGAGGGTCTCGAGGGCTTGGACCGCTTGGGGGACGTCGATGAGAACGAAGGCGATCTTGTCGGTGCCTTCGTCGTTGGCGACGGTGATCGGTAGGCCGAACAGTGTGGTGAGCGGGTTGACGATGGCGAACGACGACTGGTTGTCGAGGAGGGCGCCTTGGCTGCTGGTCTGGAAGAACATGGTCGGGATGCCGGCGGCGTGGACGGGCTCCCATAGGGAGTCGCCGACCGCGGACTGGTTCTGGGCGACAGCGACCACGTCCTGTTCGACCATCTGGTTCCCGCAGTCGGTGGCCCCGGCGGGGTCGCCGCCGGTCTCGCAGGTCACGACGTCGATCGGCCGTCCCCCGATGCCGCCGCGATGGGCGTTCCAGTACTCGGCGGTCGCTTCCGCGGCGCGCAGCTCGTCGGCGGCGTCGTAGGCCACGGTCGTGCCGTCGGAGACCATCCCGATCTTGACCGGCTCACCCGCTGCCGGGTCGTCGGGCCCCAGCAGCTCCGCGATCGCCTGGTCGTCCGGTGCATCGCCCGAGGCGCTCGTGGCATCGTCGCCGCTGCTGCATGTGGTGACGGTGAGCAGCACGGTGCATGCGGCGGCGATCGTCAGGGCGCGGTTGGTCCGCCGCGCCCTGGGGCGCGGCTGTGTGCGTGGATCGTGCACGGGTCCCCCCTGTGTCATGGCGAGCGTCCTCACGAAGGTGGCGCTCGCTGTTGGGTGATGTCGGCCGCCTTCGGCGGCCGGCAAAGTGGGTGTTCAGGTGGTGCGGGTGTTCCAGGTACGCGACCGTCGGGAGCGCGGTCGTCGTTTCAGGTCAGGACGAGTGGCAGGGCGGTGAGGCGGCGGACCATCAGGCTCGGGTGGTAGCGGAGTGGTGCGCTGTCGTGGTCGATGTGGAAGCGGCGGGTGCGGGTGAGGAGGATGTCGATCGCGACGGTGGCCTCGAGGCGTGCGAGCGGTGCTCCGATGCAGAGGTGGATGCCCCATCCGAAGCCGAGGTGGTAGCGAGGGTTCGGGCGATCGAGTTGGACCTCGTCGGGTCGCTGGTAGGCGGTGTCGTCGCGGTTGGCGGCCGGCCACATCAACACGAGGTGGGCGCCGGCGGGCAGGTGGGTGTCGCCGAGGGTGGTGTCGCGGGTGACGACCCGGTAGTGACCGCGGAAGGGCGGGTCGTAGCGCAGGGCTTCCTCGACGAAGGCCGGGACCAGGGTCCGGTCCGACCGGAGCCGGTCCTGAAGGTCGGGCCGCTCGGCCAGGATCCGCACCGCGGTGCCCAGCAGGCTGGTGGTGGACTCGCCTCCGGCGGCGATGAGCAGGGTCAGGATGCCGATAGCTTCGAAATCGTCGAGCTCGCCGTGGTTGGCGGCCTGCGCGACGGTGCCGATGATCCCGTCCCGGTAGGTGGTCGGGTCCTGGCGGGCTCGTGTGTAGGCCTCGATCACCGGCGCCATGTCCTCGAACCCGGCAGCGTCGAGGTCACCCAGGCGCTCGGGGGCGAACCCGCCGATCCGCTCGACCATCGCGTAACCCAGCTGCTTGAGCTGCGGGGCCTGCTCGTCACCGAAACCCAGGATGCGGGCGACCATGACCATCGGCAGCGGCTCAGCCACCTGGCTCATCCACTCGCAGCGGCCGTCCGGTCCGATGGCGGACAAGGCGTCGCTGACAAGGCCCCGGAACGCTGGCTCCATCGCCCGGATGCTGCCGGCGGAGAACCTGCGAGTGAGCACCCTGCGGTGACGCTCGTGATCAGGTGGATCCGCGGTCGCAAGCACGCCCGGGACCGCGGCGCCGTCGATCTCGCTCGGTCCCCCAGGCATGATCGATCGCAGCACCGCGTTCGGCCGGTCACCCCGGTGGAGGAACCCCGGCGCGGTGCTCGAGAACACTTCGGGCCTCCCCACGACCTCGTGGATGAGATGCATACGTGTCACCAGGAACGTCCCAGGGATCACCTCGTGGACCGGGTCGCTCATACGGAGATCCCGGTAGTACTCGAACGGGTCCTGGACGACATCGGGCTCGAACAGCGCATCGACATCCCCGGCCTGCGGGCTCATGTCCCGCACCGCCGCTCTGCGCCTTCGCGGGCCGTGGGTCGGTGACCGCTGTGCTGCAGGGGGCCACGGGTCACCTTGTGGTAGCGGCCTCTGAGCAGCTCGCCCCACCGGACTAGAGCGCTCGGGCTGTTCAGGACACCATCACCGAACGACCGCAGATATTGGCCCTCCAGGTCGTAGACCTGCACTCGCCGGTTTCCTCGATCGGTGATGTAGAGCTTCGGGATCGTCGCTCGGCGCCGGTCGACGAGCAGTGCGTGGGGACAGTCGAACCGTCCCGCACCCTCCTCGCCACTCAACGCCGACACGTAGCGACCCGAGGAGTCGAACCCGATCACCCCGCCCGCCGGGCTCGCCACCAAGCCGCCGTGGGCCCACGACGAGCCGATGCCGGTAACCGCCGAAAGATCGGCCCAATCACTTCTCATCTCGCACCCGCCCAGGGCCTCGCTGTAGCCGGTCCCTGCGACGTCAAGTCCTGTGCGTAGCTCCACTGGCCCCCCGATGGCATTCGACCCCAGATCCAGCCGGTGAGCGAGCCTCATCCCGTCCCCACACAGGCCGTGAAGGCGGAAGTAGCCTCACTAGTGATGGACCGTACAACTTTTCTGAACAGGTGTCCACAGTAGTGGACATGCGATCAACGAACGCCGCTGCGGCGCCACCGTCCGCCGACGAGCGACGCGCCCGGCGACGCGCGGCCCGCGTCGCCGACAACCGCGCCGACATCCTCGACGCCGCCGAACGGACCTTCGCCGAACGTGGCCTCAACGACGGATCGCTGCGCGACATCTCCAAGCACTCCGGCTTCTCGACCGCCGCGATCTACAACTACTTCGAGAACAAACAGCACCTGCTCGCCGAGACGCTCTCCCGCCGCGGCACCGAGCTCCTCGAGGTCATCACGACCGCAGGCGGCCAAGGCACGTCGCCCATGGCCCGACTCCACCAGATCATCGATGGAACCGTCGCCTTCTTCGAGCGTTACCCCGACTTCCGCCAGTTGCTCCGCCGCGTGCGAGAAACCGATGCGATCGTGATGGACGCACTCACCAACTACGCCGGCGACCGCCTCGAGCTCTTCACCCAGACACTCGCCCTCATGACCGGCATCGTCGAGGACGGCCAACGCACCGGCGAGATACGCGAAGGCAACGCCAACGCCCTACTGCACCTCTACATGACCCTCGTCTACGAGCACGTCTACCTCTCCACCGCCACCCAGGCCACGGGCACGCTCACCCTCGACCAGTTCCACGCCTTCATCGACGGCGCACTCCGACAACCACACCCCTGACCTTCGACCGGTTCGAACGGACCCATGCCCCGCCCGCTTCGCCCGCGACCGGGCGCAGCCCACCGCCACCAGGGCGACGGAACCCATCGACGACGTCGGGTTCGACGATGCCATGTTCGGCGATGATCGATTCGATGGCGGCGAGGTTCGCGACCAGCAGACGGCAGAACTTTGAGAGCGAGCCTCGTCGCCTTGCCGCCGGCCCTGTGGGAAGCGACGAGTTCAGCGAAGCGCTCGGGACCGAGGCGCTTCTGGGTCTGTCGAGAACACCGCTCCTCTTGGGATCTGGAGTCCGCTGGATGGTCCGGACGCCATCCATCCGGGTCAGGACCTGTGGGAGATCTGCTCCAGCCTGGCCACGTCAGGCGCAAAATCGACGACCCCGACAAGTCTGAAGGAACGTGCGACCAAGTGCGCCTGCAACGACGCCCGGTCAGTCCCGGACCTCTCGGCCGCGAGTCGGGCGGCGCGTTGGACGAGGGAGTCCCATGCTGCGTCGGCCGCCGATCCAGGGTCGACGAGCGTCCGCAATATCAATCGTGCATTGCCCTCGTCTGCTCCGCCGGGGTCGACGGCCAAGACGAGAACGTGGGTCTGTTCAAGTACCGCCCGAATCTGCTCGACCGTTGGTGGGAGGCCGGCGGCGGCCTCCCACTCTCGCTGTATGTGCGCCGTCAGCGCTGCTAGTACTTGCCGCTCCGCCTGATTGTGGGCAGCTTCGGCAGCCTCGGCGTCCGTCGCCTCGCGAAGGCGCTTGAGCACCTTGGGCAGCGCTGCCCGCAGGGACTGTCCAGTCATGCTTGTTGTGCACAAGACCAGCCGATCGTGTTGCTTGCCTGGACTGCGATAGTGGACGACGAATTGGCGGACCACGCTGGCGAGTTCGCTCTGCGGCGAACTCTGCATCGTCAGCCTGTGCTTGCACTGAACGACCACAGGCGCACCGACATGCGGCGTAACGCGGATGTCGTCGACGGGCTCATCGGTCTCGCAGTCGACCCGGAGCAGCGCGCCGCTCCAAAGCTCGGCCTGGGGCGCAGCGCCCGACATGGCAAGGAGGTAGCCCATGAACCAGGCTGCACATCGCGCCTGATAGTCGAGCCCTCCGGCCGCTGCGCTTCCTCCTCCGGTCCCCGGACTCATGTCGACCCCGTGCTGCTCCCTCGTATTGGTGGCGGCGGCTGGTCCGCACCGCTGATCGCGGAGAACCAAGACCGGACACGCACGATCCGCCCCGTCTGTTCGGTCCCCCCGCGCTCCCCCCGCGAGTTCCGGCGACCAATGGTCAACAGCGGTCAACGGCGGCTAGTCAGCCTCGGCCCGGT
The DNA here is from genome assembly GCA_035649455.1 of Acidimicrobiales bacterium. Classification (GTDB taxonomy): domain Bacteria; phylum Actinomycetota; class Acidimicrobiia; order Acidimicrobiales; family VFJN01; genus ZC4RG19. The sequence continues at coordinate 10,358 of DASRJN010000538.1, read as the reverse complement.
CACCTGCACGAATGGCCTGGTGGGAGGCCCGATCAGCTGCGCCCTCGGCGCGATTCGAACGCGCGCACACGGCTCCGGAGGGTTCGCGTTGATCGCGCCGGAGACCCTGGCAGCGGTGTCGGCCTGAGTTCCACGCGGGCTTTCTTCCCATCGGCCTCCCGCGCCGTGACCTGGCGGCTCGTGAGCCGGCGGCTCGTGGCCCGCCGGGTACCTGCCATCGGTCGCCTGGTTGCGACTCGGTCGCCCTGACCGGTTTCCGGCCCTGGACCCGACATCGCCGATTCGCCGATCGGAGGGTCTCTACCGGGCTGCGGGCGACGAGGCGAGGCGAGGAAGCCGATCCTCCAGGCCGCCAAGATTTACCAGCGTTACAGCTCTACGCGGCGGAACTGAGGTCTAGAGCGCAGATCCGCTGGTGGATCACGGCTCTCCTCGAGCCCGGTCGCCCGGGCGAGGGCTCGAATGCGGCGTTCGGGCCGGAAGTGGGAGACCACACCGCCGAGGTCCCGGATAATCATGGGTCGAGTATCCGCTGACTGGTCGCGGGCGCGCAGGCAACGACGGCGAGGCGCGCCCCGGCGACGACGAAGGCCCGAGCAACTCGTGCTCGGGCCTTCGTGCATGTGGTGTTCGCTGGCTGGCGTCAGCCTGCCTGGTCGATGTCGAAGCGTTGCACGACGTTGTGGGGCTGGCCATTGGCGATCCACAGCGAGTCGCCGTCGACGAAGACGGCGTTGACGCCGAGGGGCTCGATGGTGTCGGTGACGGTGAACGTCGCGGGGTCGAGGCGGGCCACGTCGTGGTGGTCCGCGGTGCCGATGTAGATCGACTTGCCGTCGAAGGCGGGCTGGCCGTTGCCAGTGGCGGTCAGGCCGAGGTCCGGGGTGGCGCTGATGGTCCAGGTGGCGCGGTCGACGATGACTGCCGTGGTTCCCCCGTAGCCCGGGAAGAACACCGCGTCGGGCAGGACGGCGGGCCCGCCGACGTCGACGGGGAGGGGCACGGTCGCCAACACGGTGTTTGTGGCCGGGTCGACGAACGCCGCCGCCGAGGTCCCGGATTCGCCGGCGTCCTCGTTGTAGCTCCATGCGACCACGAGGTCGTCGTCGGCCCACACGGTGCCGCACTCGAGCTCGAGGTCGAGCGTGGCGGTGGCGGTCAGGGTGGTCGGGTCGTAGCGGTGGAGCTGCTGGCCGTCACAGATCCACATCGCACCGTCGACGGCCCAGCTGCGGTTGGCGGCGGGACCGACGTCGGCCTTGGGCAGCGTCCTGGTGACCTCGTTGGTGTCGGGGTCGACCTCGTCATACGAGGAGGCCGTGCGGACCCACATCGACCCGTCGGCTGGTTGCAGCCTGAGCGGTGCGTCGCCGACGTCGATGGTGGCCTGGACGTCCCCGGTGTCGGGGTCGAGGCGGACGACGCGGTCGGCCAGTTCCTCACTCACCCAGATCGAGTCGAAGCCGGCGGAGGCCTGCCAGGAGCTCATCTCCAGGGGGACGGTGAGGTCGGCGCTCTCGACGCGTGCCGGGTCCGCGGGCCCGCACGGCGCGCCCGCCATCGCCCAGGCCGTGGCCGTTCGGGCGAGCCGGTCGAACCCTTCGTCGAGGTCCCGCTGGGCCCCCACGGTGTCGCCCGCATCGGCGGCCTCGATGCTGGCATCGAGGTGGCCGAGCGCTTCGTCGCCCATCTCCAGGACCTGGTCCAGGGTTGGCTGGACGTCGGTGGGCACGGCGATCGATCCCCACGCGGTGGAGCCGGCCTCGAACACGGCCTTGGTCGCCGTCGCCTCGGCGGCGATGCTCGGGGGGGTCCCGTCGTTCTCTTCGATGGCAGCGAGCCCCGGCGCCCCACCGGAGCACAGCGCGGCCACCTCGTCGCGCCAGCCCGCGGTCTCCGCCGCAGACACAGAGGTGGTGGTGGGCTCGTCGGATGACGCGTCGTCGTCGGATCCGCCGCACGCCGTGATGACGAGCGCTGTCGCCGCGACCGCGGCGAGCATCTTTCCTGTCCTGGAGGTGCTCACGGGGGCTCCTTGCGATGGTGGTGGCCGGCCCTGCTTCCGCCGGCAACCGGCATCGGGCCACGAAGCGGTTGCAGCGGCGCAACAGCCCGGCGGGTGTTGCAGGGCTGCAACTTCGCTCTGCGCGCGATCGTCACGTAGGGTGTCGACCCGGCGGATGGGAGTGCGGATGCGCATCAGAGTGCTCGGCCCGGTCGAGGTCGAACAGGACGAAGCGCTGGTCAACGTGGGCGGACCCCAGCAGCGTCGTCTGCTCGGTGTGCTTGTCCTGCACCGGGGGCACGCGGTGTCGACGGAGCGCTTGGTCGACGCGCTCTGGCCCGACGGTGGTGCCCCGGACGGCGCCAGCCGGTCGATGCGCACGTACCTGTCGCGCCTGCGCAACGCGCTGTCCGGGGCGTCGATCACCAGCGGGAGGGCCGGCTACGCGCTCGACGTGAGCGATGCCTGGCTCGACGTCGAGGAGTTCGACACCCTTCTCGGCCAGGCCGAGGGGTCGGTTCCCGACCGTGCTGTCGGCCTCTACGACGAGGCGCTCGCGCTGTGGCGCGGCGATCCGTTCGGCGAGTACGCGGAGGAGTGGTGGGCGCTGTCGGAGACCTCACGTCTCCAGGAGCGTCGCTTCTCGGCTGACGTGGGGCGGGCCGAGGCGCGGATGACGATGGGCCATCACGATCGGGCGGTCCCCGACCTCCAGCGGCTCGCGACGGAGCGTCCGCTCGACGAGCGGCCGGTCGCGCTGTTGATGCAGGCGCTGCATGCGACCGGGCGACGGGTCGAGTCGCTGCGGGTCGGTCACGCATTCCGTGTGCGTCTCGCCGACGAGGCGGGTCTCGACCCGTCGTCCGGACTGGCGAGCGTCGAGTCGGCGATCGCGACAGGCGCGGACATGTCGGCGGCATCCGTCGGCCGGCCGTTGCGGGGCTACACGATCCACGACGCGATCGGCGAGGGAGCCTACGGGCGGGTGTACGTGGCCACGCAGCCCGGCACCGACCGACGGGTGGCGATCAAGGCGATCCGCCAGGACCTGGCCGACTCGACGGAATTCGTCGTGCGCTTCGAGGCCGAGGCGCGACTCGTCGCCCGGTTGGAGCACCCGCACATCGTCCCGCTCTACGACTACTGGCGGGAGCCCGGTGCGGCCTACCTCGTGTTCCGCCTGCTCACCGGCGGCACGGCCCGCGACTCGGTGATCAGCGGGGGGCCGTGGTCGCTAGCGAGGGCCTCACGGCTCATCGAGGAGATCGGTGGTGCGCTCATCTCGGCTCATGCCGCCGGCGTCGTCCACAACGACGTGAAGTCGTCGAACGTCCTGCTCGACGACGACGGCGCCGCCTACCTCACCGACTTCGGGATCGCCGTCGCCGGTGACGTTCGGCTCGACGGCGACGCGGGCGAGACCGGCGACGTGCGGGATCTGGCGTGGATGCTCTGGGGGTTGCTCACCGGCTCGCCGACGACCTCCGAGGGCTCGCGCACCTCGATCACCGCCCGTGTCCGGGTGAACGGGGTGCCGAGCCTCGTGGGGCGGATGCCGTCGGTCCCGGACGGTCTCGATGCCGTGCTGAAGCGGGCCACCACCGGCGCGTACCACTCGGCAGCCGAGTTCGTGCTCGGGTGGCGGGCCGCCACCGGGGGTCCGGCGGGTCAGCCGGCGCCGATCAGCTCCGACGAACGTCGTGCCGCGGACTCCGTGCGCCGGGCCGCGGCTCGCCAGCTCGCTCGTGCGACGGCGGCGGGTGTCAACCCGTACCGCGGGCTCCGGCCGTTCGACGAGGCCGACGCCACGACGTTCCACGGCCGCGACGGCGCCATCGACGAGCTCGTCGATCTCGTCGCAGCGAGGGAGTTGGTCACCGTCGTCGGATCGTCCGGGTCGGGGAAGAGCTCGGTGGTGCACGCCGGCCTCGTCCCACGACTGCGCCAGCTGGGCTCGGTCGTCGTCACCATGATCCCCGGCGAGGACCCCCTCGGCGCGCTGCACACCGCCCTCACAGAGGTGTCCACGGTGCCGGACACCGGCGCCGCCGGCGACCTCGGGAGGACGCTCGCCACGGTGGCTCGCACGCTCGGGCCGACGGTCGTCGTCATCGACCAGTTCGAGGAGTGCTGGACCCGCGCGCCGGCCGAACGATGCGACCGCTTCCTTGAGATCGTCACCCGGACGATCGACGACGGATCGGTTGACGTCCGCTTCGTCGCCACGGTGCGCGCCGACCTGCTCGACCGCCCCCTCGAGCACAGCGGCCTCGGCCAGCACGTGGGCGCCGGATCGTACGTGCTGTCGCCGCTCACGCCGGCCGAGCTCGACGAAGCGGTTGTCCGCCCGGCCGCCCGCGTCGGCGTGACGTTCGAGGACGGGGTCGTGGTCGACCTGGTCGCCGAAGCGGCCACCTACCCCGGCTCGCTGCCGTTGTTGCAGTTCACGCTCACCGAGCTCTACGAGCACCGACGCGACGGCATCATCGGCCGCGAGGCGCTCGAGGGGATCGGCGGCATGGCCGGAGCCATCGGCCGGCGGGCCGAGGAGGTCTTCGTCGGGCGCGACGAGGGGCTGCGATCGGACGCCCGTGAGCTGTTCGGCCGTCTCGTCACCCCCGGCCACAACGCACCCGACACCCGCCGCCGGGCGCTGCTCAGCGACCTGTCACCGGGGATGCGGGCCGTCGCCGACCAGTACGTGACGGCCAGGCTGCTCGTCACCGACCGCGATCCGGCCACTCGCGAACCGACCATCGAGGTCGCCCACGAGGCACTGCTGGTCCGCTGGTCGCGGCTCGTCGGCTGGGTCGACGAGGACCGACGGTGGCTGGCCCAGCTGCACCACCTCTCACTCGCCGCTCGGGCCTGGGACAACGCCGGGCGGCATGACAGCGAGCTCTACCGGGGTGTGCGACTGGAGTCGGCGGTCGAAGCGCTGGACGTCGACGGACGCCCGGCATCCGAGCTCGAACGGTCATTCGTCGAGGCCGGGCGCCAGGCCCGGGACGCCGATGTCATCGAGGCCCGACGCACCGCCCGGCGTCTCCGCCGCCGGTTGACCGCCGTGGCGGTCGCCCTCGTGCTCGCCCTGGTGGCCGGTTCGCTCGCGGTCGTCCAGCGCCGGTCGGCGATCGACGCGGCCGACTCGGCCCAGGCGACCGAACGCGCCGCCCGGATCGAGGCGCTCGTCGCGCGGGCCGAGTCGACGCGCTCGAGCCAGCGCGACGTCGCGGCGCTGCTGTCGATCGAGGCCTACCGGCTCGCCGACACCGCCCGCACGCGGTCGGCGCTCCTGACCACCGTCGCCGGCGATCAGGGCTTTCTCGACACGCACAACCTGCCGTCCGACGACGCCCAGCCGTCCTTCGAGTCGTCCCTCGTCGTCCTGAGCAGCGGCGGCGAGCGCGTCTTCACGTTCGACGAGCCGAACGAGGCCGCCCGCACGGGGATCGTGCTGGCCGACGGAGCCACGGCGTACGTGAGCGGGCTCGACGGACGCGCCAGACCCTACGACCTCGACTCCGGCGAGGTCGGCGACCCGCTGCCACCGCTCGCGGACGAGGTCGAACCGATCAACGGCGGCATCTTCGCCACCGACGCCACCGCCGGTCTCCTGGCCCACCTCGTCCCCGACGACATCACCGGCGGCACGCTCGCCGGGATCTACGACGTCGCCTCCGGCGAGTTGGCCGCCGCACCGTTCGCCGTGGGCGGCTTCGCCGAGACCGCCGCGCTCAGCGCGAACGGCGACACGCTGTTCGTCTCCCTGCTCGCCGACGGTTCGGTGCGTGCATTCGACACGGCCTCCGGAGCGTTGCGGGGCGTGCTCCCCCTGCCCGCCGGCACCGGCTCCGACGACCAGTTCGGGTTCGGCGTCGGCTTGGCGCCGGCCGGCGACGGCACCCTCGCGATCGGCTCGGCCGCCGGGGTGGTCCGCGTCGTGGACACCGCCACGCTCGACGTCGTGGCCACGATCGGCGTCGGGCCGAACGTCACACACTCGCTGCGCGGGGTCGGTGACGGCGCATCGATCGTCGGGTCGGGCCCCAACGGTGCCGTCCGGATCGATCTCACCCACGGCGACGCGGTGTGGCAGGTGGCCGACGAGCCGGAGAACTGCTGGAACCTCGGCATCGTCGCCGAGGCCGATGCCGTGTTCTGCGGCGACCAGTTCGGGCGCATCGACGTGCGCGACCTGGCCACGGGAACGGTCCGCACGACGCTCAACGGGCAGCACGGCAACACCGGCGCGCTGTGGCCGGCCAGCGGTGGGACCGAGCTGGTGAGCTTCGCCAACAACGCGCCGGTCGTGTCGCGCTGGCGGCTCGACGGAACGGGCCCGGTGACCCGTGTGATCACGCCCGGATGGGCCACGACCGCGATCAGCCCGGACGGCCACATGCTCACCGTTCGCCGGCCGCTGCAGGACGGTCGCCGCCTCAACATCGCACGCGACTTCGAGCACAAGGTCGTCGACCTCGACACGGGCGCCGACATCGTGTCCTTGGACGGGCTGTTCGTTCCCATCTGGACCCCGGACGGGAACCTCACCGGCTTCGCGGTCGGCGATCGCGGCCCAGCCACGGCCCGGTACGACATCGACACGCGCACGCTTGCCGCCGACGGCGACATCGTCGACGTGGGCAGCGCCCTCATCCCGACGATGGACCCGGGCAAGGAACGGGTCGTCGCTCCCCACACAGGATCGACACCGCTCGACGCCGAGCTGACCATCGTGCAGGACGGTCACCACGTCGGGCCGACGATCCCCGTCGAGGACTACACCTTCTCGGCGATCAGCAGGACCGGCCACCGCATCGTCGCCGCGACCCTCCACGGCATCGTGCTGTTCGACGGGCATACCGGCGAGCGGCTCGGCAGCATCCCCGGCAGCGACCTGCGCGCCGCGTTCATCACCATCGCCGATCAGCTCTTCGTCGGATCGCTGGGCGGCGAGCTCGTGCAGTACGACATCGACACGCTCGCCCCGATCCGCTCGTTCGGCGGCAGCCGCGGCGCCATCCAGGAGATCTACGGCACGACCGACGGATCGACGATCGCGGCCCGCGGCGGCGACGGCAACGTCAGCCTGTTCGACGTCGCCACCGGCACCCGCCTCGGCCCGCCGTTCACCGCCACACCCGACGACCAGTTCATGATGTCGCTGGCGATGGACGGCACGAGCCTCGCCTACGGTGGCGGGATCCACAGCGGGATCAAGGTCGTCGACCTCGATCCGGACGCGTGGATCGATGCGTCGTGCCGCATCGCCGGCCGCAACCTCACCACCGACGAATGGAGCACCTACGTCGGCGACCTCGCCGGGTACACGCCGACGTGCCCCGGGTTCCCCTCAGCCGGCTAGCCAGGTCCACCGCACAGGCGAGGGGTCCGCAGCGGCAGCCGACGCCGTGCTCGCGGCGCGCAGCGCCAGTGCGCAAGGCCGGCGCGCCAAGACGGGGTCGGTCGCGCGTGATCTGGACCACCACACCTCCTACTCGCTGGAGCCCGCGGCGACCGGGAAGCGCTCGTCGTCGAAGACGGTAGCGATCTCGAAGCGTCCGCCGAGCGCCTCTACGTACGCCCTGAGGGTGGGCAACTCCATCTCGCCGCCCCCCTTCGATGCACGACACGTTCGGTTGTGGTCGTCTCCATGAGACGGCGAGCTCGTTCTGGGTGATCTTGCGGGCTCGGCGCAACTCGCCGAGCGTGTGCTCGACGATCTCCGCGATTGCATCGGACCGCCGGCGGGCGATCCGCTCCGCGGGCATGAGATCAGCCTTGAGTGGAAGTGGGTCGAGCGTGGGCAGGCATGCCCCTCGGAGGGGACGTGTTATCTGGAGGGGTGCCCGGCTGAGGACGGCGCCGGAGGCGCCGCCCGCAGGCCGGGCGCTTGATCCTCACCAGAGCCACCTTCGGCAACCGCTCCAGTCAGCTCGCGTCCACCAACCAGCTACCCGAGTGCCACGGCTCGCGGTACGGGCGCGGGACCAACGTCGGCGAAGGCCACCGGTCATCGCCTTGACCAGGGCAGATGCCGCGACAGCGGCCAGCCCTGATAAGGGTGAGGTCGCTGGTTCGATTCCAGCTAGCCCCACACCCCCCACCCGGGCGAAAGTGGCTCTGACCAGGGACTTCGCCTACCCGCCGGCCGTCCGACCTTGACCGCCGTTGACCGCGGATGGCCGCTGGACGCCCTGATTCGTGGGACCAGCGTGGGACCAGCGTGGGACCAGCCTCCAACAACCCCGGACCTCTAGTGCAGCGAACACACGTTCGCTAGCGTGCGGTCATGCACGCCGAACAGCTCAACCAGCTTGTCGCCCGCCACGCCGTGTTCACCACCACGGCGACACACATGCGGCATCCGGGCGACGACCACGACGGGTGGCGCCGTGATTGGGCCGAGATCAACCGCCTCGTCGATGAGATCAACCGCCTCGTCAAGCTGCGCCCTCGTCCACTCGCATGACGGAAATCCCAAGGCACATCGTCAGCTTGGGAACAAAGCGACGTGCACCGAGCGTGATCGGTGGTCTGGTCAGCGGTCCAGCGACCTCGGCACGAGCTGGCAAGCCGCCCGACCGGCGCCGTGAGTGACCGAGGCGTACCGGACGATGGGGCACGAATGGGGCACGCCGAGGTCTACGAGCTCGTCTAGGCCGTGACCCTCCGGAACAACTGACTCCCAGAGTGCCTAGCCGGCGCCCGGCCTCGGCCGGGCGCCTTGACGGAATACAGAAGCTTCACCACTAACGGTCCGGGCAAACCTGCCCGACTCCGCTTGATGGGTTACACCGCGGCCTCAGTTGATAGGTGACACTCGTGCGATTGCCATCAGGCAAACCCCGGTGGCGGCCACGAGCGCTCAACGGCTCTCACGCCGGAGCGTGGTGACAGCGGATGGCCCAGCATCGTGGGCACGCCCACCGATCCGGCGGTAGGGGACGCACGCTTCAGCTCGGCGCGGCATTCCATGCTTCCGCCTGGGGCGGCCTCGGTGATCGGCTGGGGCATGCCGACGGTGCGCCTGTGGGTGGGCTCGTCATAGTCCGCTCACTGCGGCTGGAACCGATTCGCGCCGGACATGCAGCTACGTGTCGGGAGTGGCACTGGTGGCTGTGACCGCGCCCTTGATGGCCTGCCGTACTACTTCGTAGAGAAGCGGGAGCCTGCTGTGGATGTCGTCAATCGGCACGTAGCGGTTGCCGTGGGTCAGATCGCTGCGCAGCGTGTAGCACTCACTGACGAACTTGACCGGGTTGGGGACGTTGCCGGTTGGGGCTACGTGCTCGATCACGACAGAGCGGATCGCCGCTCCGATTGACTCCTTCCTCAGGTACTCCAAGCTGGTCCGTAGCGACTGCCGCTGGGTTCGGTCAGGCAGGTCGGCAACCTGGCTGATCCAATGATCCACCAGCTGGACCACCTCGGGTGGCCGTGGACCCTGGTCGGCGAGCTGTTCCAGCGCTGCGACCAGCATGAGGAACTGCGACCGCTGGTCAATGGATGAGGTTGCGCCGATGTAGAAGTCGCAGGCACGGGCCAGGTGTAGATCACGGTTCGGGGATGGGTGCTCACTGACCTCTGCGAGATCGGCCTCGAATCGGTCGAGAGGCTGATGACTCTGGAACGTCAGGATCGACCTGGAGACCACCACGTTGCCCGTGTCCTCGAACAGCGATAGCCCGTGGACGTCGGCGATGACGTCGAACCCCTCTGGGGCTTCGACACCAGGGCCAGCGCTTGGCAGAACCCGGTCCATCTCACCGACGTCCATCGGCATGTTCGACCACACCGACGCCACCCGAAGGTGCTCCTGCAATGTGCGGCCGAAGCGTTCGGCGTCGTCGCGGGAAGCGAAGCCCTTGGCTACGAACACAACCCATTGGCTCTCAGCGAGCGGCGTTTCGACGGCGGACATAACCGTGACGGTGTGGCCCCGGTAACGAATAGTGGCCCGCGCAGCCTCTGGGTCCGAGGTCTTCCAGTGGTAGTTGGGCCCGAGTTTGACCTGGACCCTGAACACCCAGCCACCCTGCGCTGGTTCGTCGTCGCTCATGCCGCTGCCTTTCACCTTGCGCGTGGTCCAGCGAGCAACCCAGCCCGGGATGCAGCCCGCTGCACTCATATCGACAGCTTTACTGACGCGCCACGTCCGACATGCGAGTGGTGTTCCGATCTCGATGGCGTCCGCCAGCCGGCGTTCGGGGGCAGTCTTGTCGTAGCGTGCATTCCCCTGCTGCCACGGCGGGCCCGGGAGCGTGCCGCACCGACCATGCGCCGCACGTTGGCTGGCGGCCGTGGCCTACCGGCATCGCTTCTGGCGGGGACCGATGCTGGCGCTCTT
>DASRJN010000537.1:0-4446 GCA_035649455.1 Acidimicrobiales bacterium | reverse complement strand
CGTGAAGGCGAGCTGGGTGATGGGGTTCGCGCCCGCCTCGGCGATGTGGTAGCCGGAGATCGACACCGAGTAGAAGTTCCGCACCCGCTGGGAGACGAACCACTCCTGGATGTCCGCCATCATCCGGAGGGCGAACTCGGTGGAGAAGATGCAGGTGTTCTGGCCCTGGTCCTCCTTGAGGATGTCGGCCTGCACCGTGCCCCGAACGTTGTTCAGCACCCACGTGGCGATGTCGGCCGCCTCCTCCGGGGAGGGCGGGACACCGTGGGTGTGCTCGTAGGCGGCCAGGCGCTGGTCGATGGCCGTGCAGAAGAACATGGCGAGGATGGCGGGGGCCGGGCCGTTGATCGTCATCGACACCGATGTGGTGGGGTCGCACAGGTCGAAGCCGTCGTACAGCGCCCGCATGTCGTCGAGGGTGGCGATCGACACGCCCGAGTTGCCGACCTTGCCGTAGATGTCGGGCCGCTCGTCGGGGTCGAAGCCGTAGAGGGTGACCGAGTCGAACGCGGTCGACAGCCGGGTGGCGGGCTGGCCCTCGGCGAGCAGGTGGAAGCGCCGGTTGGTGCGGATCGCATCGCCCTCGCCCGCGAACATCCGGGTGGGGTCCTCGCCCTCGCGCTTGAACGCGAACACACCGGCGGTGAAGGGGAAGCGGCCGGGCAGGTTCTCGTCCCGCAGCCAGCGCAGCAGGTCGCCGTCGTCGCCGAAGCGGGGCAGGGCGATCCGGGGGAGCTTGGTGCCGGACAGCGTCTCGTGGGTGAGCGGCGTGCGGACCTCGCGGTCGCGGATCCGGTCCACGTGCTCGTCGCCCGAGTAGGCCTCGACCGTGGCCGGCCAGCCGTCGAGCAGGTCGCAGCAGGCGGGGTCGAGCTCGCGGTCGGTCTCGACCAGCAGCGCCTCGACCTGCTCGGTGTCGGCCCCGGCCTCGGCCAGCAGGTCGCTCGTGGTGCGCAACGCTTGGTGGCGGCGGGCCAGCGCCACCTGGGCCGCAGTGTGGGCGTGGTAGCCGCGCACGGTCTCGGCCACCTCGGCCAGGTAGGCCGAGCGGATCGGCGGCACGACGGTGGTGATCCCGGTGGGCACGCGGGTGGTGACCGGGGCCAGCGCGCCGCCGCCCGCGGGCAGGCCGTGCTCGCGGAGCAGGCCCCGCAGGTGCTGGTAGAGAGCGGTGACCCCGTCGTCGTTGAAGCGGGCCGCGATGGTGCCGAACACCGGCAGGTCCTCCAGCGACCCGCCGAAGCTCTCGCGGTTGCGCTGGAGCTGGCGGCGGACGTCCCGCAGCGCGTCGTCGGCCCCCCGGCGCTCGAACTTGTTGATGGCCACCGCGTCGGCGAAGTCGAGCATGTCGATCTTCTCGAGCTGGCTGGCGGCGCCGAACTCGGGGGTCATGACATAGAGCGACACGTCGACCAGGTCCACGATGCCGACGTCGCCCTGGCCGATGCCGGGCGTCTCGACGATGACGACGTCGTGGCCCGCGGCGCGGCACGCGGCCACGACGTCGTCCAGGTGGTCGGGAACCTCGGACGCGCCCCGGGTCGCCAGCGAGCGGAAGAACACGTTGTGGTCGACGGCGTTCATGCGGATGCGGTCGCCGAGCAGCGCCCCGCCGGCGCGCCGCCGGGTGGGGTCGACGGCCACCACCGCCACCCGCAGCTTGTCGTCGAAGTCGAGGCGGATGCGCCGGACCAGCTCGTCGGTGAGCGAGGACTTGCCGGAGCCGCCCGTGCCCGTGATGCCGAGCACGGGCACCAGGCGACTCCGGGCCGCTCGCCGCAGATCATCGAGGAGGTTGCGGCCGAGGGTGCCGCCCTGGATGGCGGTCAGCACCCGGGCCAGAGCCTTCGGGTCGCCGGCCAGCACGTCGTCCACGGAGGTCGGGACATCGGTGGCCAGGTCGACATCGCAGGCCGCGATGATGGTGTTCACCATCGGGGCCAGGCCCATGCGCTGCCCGTCGGCCGGGGAGAAGATCCGGGTCACGCCGTAGTCGTGGAGCGCGGCGATCTCGTCCTCGACGATGACGCCGCCGCCCCCGCCGAACACCTTGACGTCCGGGCGGCCCTCGGCCCGCAGCCGGTCGACCAGGTAGCGGAAGTACTCGAGGTGGCCGCCCTGGTAGGAGCTGACGGCCACACCCTGCACGTCCTCTTGCACTGCCGCCCGCACAACTTCGTCCACCGAGCGGTTGTGCCCCAGGTGGACGACCTCGGCCCCTTGGGACTGCAGGATGCGCCGCATGACGTTGATGGCGGCGTCGTGCCCGTCGAACAGACTGGCCGCCGTGACCAGGCGCACGGGATGGACCGGACGGTGCACGTCCGGCGCGGTAGTTGATTCGGGCGCGCGTAAACCCCCATGGCCAGCCACGCATGCGACAATACTTGGACTTCCAAGTTTCTGTCCACCGACAACCGGTCATCCGACAAGTGGTGGTCCGACGGCTGGACATCCGACATAGGATGCGGCCGTGCCCAAACCTCGCCCGCTGGACTTCGACGCCATCGCCGAGGCCCGCCGCCAGTGGGAGGCCCGGGACTGGGAAGCCCCTGCCGCCATGTCGGCCACCACGTCGATCATGCGCGTGCAACAGATCATCCTGGCCGCGGTGGACGAAGCCCTGCGCCCCCTGGACCTGACCTTCGCCCGCTACGAGGCCCTGGTGCTGCTGGCCTTCAGCCGCCAGGGGTCCCTGCCCATGGGCAAGATGGGCGACCGGCTGATGCTGCACCCCACCAGCGTCACCAACATCATCGACCGCCTGGAGCGCCAGGGCCTGGTGGGCCGCCTCGCCCACCCGACCGACCGCCGCACCACCCTGGCCGAGATCACCGACGAAGGCCGGCGGCTGGTGGCCAAGGCCACCGAGGCGGTGGGCGCCACCGGCTTCGGCCTCAACGGCCTCACCGCCGAGGAGCTCGACCAGATCACCGCCCTCCTGCGCAAGACCCGCATCGCCGCCGGCGACTTCCCCGGCTAGCCGATCTCGCGCCGGACGAACTCGATGAACGCGCGCGCCGCGGGTGGGATGGTGCGGTCGCGGCGCCAGACCAGCGCCACCGGCAGGTGAGCCGGCGGGGCCAGGCTGCGAACCTCGATGGTGGGCCCGGCCAGGGCGGTGAGCGAGCGCGGCAGCACGGCCGCGGCGAAGCCCTGCGCCGCCAGCGCTCGCAGCAGGAACGGATCGCCGCTCTCGAGCGCGAGCTGGAGGGGCCGGCCGGCCTCGGCGAAGCGCTGGCCGAGCACATGGGTGATGGCCGATCCCCGCCGCATCGCCACGAGCGGCCGGCGGGCGAGGTGGGCGACGGTGACGTGGGGGTCGGCGGGCGCCATCTCGGGGGCGAAGGCGGCGACGACTTCGTCCTGGCTCAGCGGCTCGACCGCCAGGCCGGCCGGGACCTCGCCGCCCAGCAGGCAGAAGGCGGCGTCGAGGTCGTCGGCCTCCAGGTGGCGGAACATGTCCTCGGCGATGCCTTCGCGGAGACCGACCTCGACGCCCGGGTGCGCCTGGCTGAAGCCGGCGAGCAGCCCGGGGACGTCCACGCCGCCGGCGGGCATGAGCGCGCCGATCCAGATGCGGCCCCGGCGGACTCCCCGCAGCTCGTCGACCTCCTCGCGTGCGCCGTCCAGCTCGGCGAACACGCGCCGGGCGCGGGCCGCGATCACCTCGCCCGCGCCGGTGGGGATCACCCGCCGGCTCGTGCGTTCGAACAGGGGGGTCCCGAGCTCGCGCTCGATCCGTTGGATCTGGTGGGACAGCGCCGACTGGGCCACGTGGAGCTCGGCTGCCGCCCGGGTGAAGTGACGGTGGCGGGCCACGGCCTCCACGCACCGGAGCTGGCGGATGTCCATCAGCACTGATCGTAGAACACGATCGCTTTGGTCAGAACTATGAATTGAACCGCTCAATCCCTGGGTGCATCCTCGATCCATGGCACCTGAGAGCGGCACGGCCGTCGGGCTGTTGGACGCGGCCGCCAGCCGTGACACCGGGCTCGTCGCCGCGCTGGCCGACCTCATCAACGCCGTCTACGGCGACGCGGAGCGCGGCCTCTGGCGCGACGGCGCCCAGCGCACCACGGCGGCCGATGTCGCCGGTCTCATCGCCGCCGGCCAGCTCGCCGTGGCCACGACACCGGACGGCCGGATCGTGGGCAGCATCCACGTCCAGCGGGTCTCCGCCGACACCACCGAGCTCGGCACCCTGGTGGCCGCCCCCGACGAGCGAGGCACCGGCGTCGGCCGCGACCTGGTCGCCTTCGCCGAGGACCACAGCCGCGACCAGGGGATGCGAGCCATCCAGCTGGAGCTGCTCGTCCCCCGCGACTGGCGGCACCCGAGCAAGGAGTTCCTCCGCGCCTGGTACGAACGGCGCGGCTACCACCTCATCGGCACCCGCCGCATGGAGGACGCCCATCCCCACCTGGCCCCCCTGCTCGCCAC
>DASRJN010000536.1:0-2918 GCA_035649455.1 Acidimicrobiales bacterium | reverse complement strand
TGATCCTGGTCGCCGACGACGCAGACGTTGCGGTGGTCGGCGGCGAGGAGGAGGACGAGGTCGTTCTGGACCCGGTTGGTGTCCTGGTACTCGTCGACCAGGATGTGCTTGAAGCGCTGCTGGTAGTGGTGGAGGACGTCGGGGTGCTCGCGGAGCAGGCGCAGGGCGTGGCCGAGGAGGTCGTCGAAGTCCATGCTGCCGGCGCGCAGCAGGCGGTCCTGGTACTCGCGGAAGACGTCGGCGATCTTGCGCTCGAACAGGTTGCCGGCCCGCTGGGTGTAGGCCTCGGCGTCGATGCCGTCGTTCTTGGCCGCGCTGATGGCGGCGTGGACCGAGCGGGGTGGGAAGCGCTTGGTGTCGAGGCCCAGGTCGCGGATGACGTACCCGGTCAGGCGCACGGCGTCGGCCTGGTCGTAGATGGTGAACGAGCGGGGGAAGCCCAGCTTGTCGGCGTCGCGGCGCAGGATGCGCACGCAGGCCGAGTGGAACGTCGACACCCACATCTTGTTGGCCACCGGGCCCACCAGCGCCGCCACCCGGGACTTCATCTCGTCGGCGGCCTTGTTGGTGAAGGTGATGGCGAGGATCTCGAAGGGGCTGACCCCTTCGGACTTGATGAGGTGCGCGATCCGGTGGGTCAGGACCCGGGTCTTGCCCGACCCCGCCCCGGCCACCACGAGCAAGGGCCCGCCCGGGTGGGTGACCGCGTCCGACTGGACGGGGTTGAGCCCGTCCAGCATGCCGACCTGGTCCTCGTCGGGAGCGTCGCCGTTGTCGCCCGGAGGCGGCGGTTCGGGAGGTGTCATCGCCCACCCCATCGTAGGGGCCGCCTACGACACCCAGCGGGACAGCCGGCACGACCGGGACAGGGCATGCTGGGGGCATGACCGACGTCGAGCGTGTCCCGTACGACGAGTTCTCGATGTTCCACGAGAACGCGGCCGAGTACGGCCTGCCTTACGACGGCCCGCCCACCGTGCGGCGCGAGGCGGTCGAGGTGGAGCCGGGCCGCAGCCTGAGCGCACTGGTGTGGGGTGACGGCCCGGCCGAGCTGGTGCTGCTGCACGGCGGCGCGCAGAACGCCCACACCTGGGACACCGTGGCCATGGCCCTCGACCGACCGCTGGTGGCCATCGACCTCCCCGGCCACGGCCACTCCGACGGCGGGCGCCAGGGCGCCGACCGCGTCGAGGGCAACGCCGCCGACGTCGCCACGGCCATCCGGGCCCTGGCGCCCGAGGCCCGGGCCGTCGTGGGGATGTCGCTCGGCGGCGTGACCACCCTGGGGCTCGCCCGGCACGCCCCCGACCTCGTGCGCTCGATCGTGCTGGTGGACATCACGCCCGGGGTCGACCACCAGAAGGCGGGCTCGATCATCGCCTTCGTCAACGGGCCGGCCAGCTTCGACAGCTTCGACGACCTGCTGGCCCGCACCATCGCCTTCAACCCGACCCGCACCGAGTCGTCGCTGCGCCGGGGCATCCTCCACAACGCGGTGCAGCGGGAGGACGGCTCCTGGGTGTGGCGCTACGCCCGCCACCGCGAGCCGCTGGGCGGAGCCGAGGCCGGGGAAGCCGGTCAGATCGACTTCGCCGCCCTGTGGGACGTCGTGTCGGGGCTGACCGTGCCGGTGATGCTGGTCCGGGGGATGCTGCCCCAGTCGGTCGTGTCCGACGAGGACGAGGCCGAGCTGGTCCGCCGCTACCCGACCGCCCGCATCTGCCACGTCGAGGGCGCGGGCCACAGCGTGCAGGGGGACCGCCCGGTCGAGCTGGCCGCCCTCATTGCCGACTTCGCGCCTTGACATGCAAGGATCGGCGCCCGTGAAGCTGGACAAGCTGACCGGGACCGACGGCTTCGTGGTGACCGACCTGGCCGACGCCACCACGTCGGTCGGCATCGCCCGCCTGGCGCCCAAGGTGCTGCGGGAGGGCGTCGAGCTGCTGGCCCGGTCCGTCACCTACGCGTTCGCCTCGTTCGGCATCACCGGCCACGGGGGCGCCTCGGGCGCCATCAACGCCAAGCCCGAGGCCCGCGACGACGCCGTCGCCGCCTTCGTCGACGAGATGCGGGAGCCGGCCGAGGCGGGGCGCCTCGTGCTGGCCCCGGGCACCGGGCTCAGCGCCGCCGACCTCGCCCCGCTCGGCTGGGGCGAGCCCGACGCGACCCTCACCGCCGCCGGGGCCCTGGCCGCGGCGCGGGTAGCCGGGCCCACCGACTGGCGCACCGCCGCGGTGGTGGGGACCGGCCTGGTGTGCGAGGCCGCCACCGCCCAGCTGGGCGAGGCCGGGGCCACGCTGGCCGAGCCCCGCCTCGACGCCGACTGCGACGTGCTGTTCGTGGCGGGCAGGGCCGGGGTGCTCGACCACACCGCGGCCGAGGCGGTCAAGGCGCGGACGATCGTCCCGCTGGCCCCGGTCCCGGTGACGGCCCGCGCTCTGGCGGTCCTGCGCAAGGCCGACCGGGTGGTGATCCCCGACTTCCTGTCCACCGCGGCCCCGCTGCTCGCCACCTATGCGCCCGAGGGCGGCGAACCGCTAGAGCGGATCCACACCACGGTCACCGATCTGGCCGAGGAGGGCACCGGCCTGTGGCTGGCCGCGGCACTCCGAGCCGAGGAGAACCTGGCCGCCTGGACCAGCGAGAAGCCCTTCGGCCGCCCGCTCGCGTAGCGAGGCCTACGCGGTCAAGAGCCGCTTGCGGAACAGGTCGAGGACCTGGTCGAGCGCATCGCGGGTGGGGTGGCCGGGCTCGTCCACCAGGTCGCGGGTCAGGACCGAGTGGGCCCGCTTGCGGATGTCGTGGGGGTTGCCGGGCGACGAGTCGATCTCCACCCCGACGAAGGCGTCGCCCAGCTCGGCCCGCAGGCGGGCGAAGCGCTCCTCGGGGACGGCCATGTCGCAGGTGAAGCGCAGTCC
>DASRJN010000535.1:0-5369 GCA_035649455.1 Acidimicrobiales bacterium | reverse complement strand
ACCCGGTCGCGGATCGCCTTGTCCCGCCACGCCTGGGGGGTGGCGGTCGACCTCAACTACGACCAGAACCGCACGGGCTACGCCTCGGTGCAGGACCCCCGCCTGCTCGAGATCTTCGCCCGCTGGGGCTTCACCGACGGCAGCGGCTGGCTGGTCCCCGATGCCGGCCACTTCGAGTACGTCGCCGACCCCGCCTAGCGGCCGTCGTTCCACCGGTACCCCGCGAAGCCCGGGGGCCGGCGGCCGGGCGCCGGTGCTGGGGGCATTGCCCCCGCTGCCGGGGAGGCGGGGGATCCTGCCCGACCGAACACCGGCTGCCCGGCCCGCCGCGGCTGCGGAGGGATCGCCCCGATCGGGGGTCGCCGGGTGTCGGAGCCGACGACCCCCGATGGTCGCTGGGGGGGCGAATCAGTAGCTGTAGTCGCCGCCGGAGGCGGCAGCGTCTCCCTGGTTGAGCTGGCCGTCGGGCTTGACGACGAACCACGTGCCGCCGGTGCCCTGGCCGTTGGTCTGGCCGGCGGCGGTGTCACCCATGAACGTGTACAGCGGCCAGTCGCCGGCCTTGAGCTGGTAGGTGCCGTCCGGCCGCTCGGTGACGGCGAACACGTCCGCGTCCATCCCGGCCGGGAGCTCCTCGCTCGGGACGGTGACCGGCGGCCAGGCCGAGGCGCAGCCGTCCACGCAGCTCGACTGACCGTTCGTGTCGGTCGTGAAGCCGTAGACGGTCATGCCGTCGGCGGTCGTGAGGATCTGTCCGAGATCGCTGTCGCTGGTCTTGACGACGGCCTCGGCGTTGGCGGCCTCGCTGGTGGTGGTGGTGCCCTCCGACTGGCCGGAGTCTGACTGGTCGGCCGTGGTCTGGTCGGAGCTGTCATCGTCACCGCACGCTGCCCCCGCCACGACCAGCGCCCCAGCCAGCATGCATGTCACGATCTTTGTGCGCACAGGGATTCCCCCGTTCCCGAATGTGATCTGTCGGAGACCCTCTACGCAGGCCAGCACCGAGCGGTTCGCGATTTCCTCGCTGCGTGGCGCGGCCAGTGTCGGAGCGGCAATATGGCGGGGCATGTGGCCGGACGACGCCGACCTCGTGGCGGGCTTCGCCGCCGGCGACGACCTGGCCGTAAAGGCGATCTACGAGCGCTTCGCCCGCCCGGTCCTGACCGTCGGCATGAGCGCGCTGGGACGGCGTGACCTGGCCGACGAGGTCGTGCAGACCACCATGCTCAAGGCGTGGCGGGCCGCCGGGACCTTCGACCGCACGCGAGACCTGGCGCCCTGGATCTACGCCATAGCCCGCCGGGTGGCCATCGACATCCACCGGCGCGAGGCGAGGGCGGCCGTGCCCACCGAGATCGGCGACGAGGTGACGGTCGAGCCCCTGTCGTTCTCCCGCACCTGGGAGGCGTGGGAGGTGCGCTCGGCGGTCGAGAGGCTGCCCGCCGACGAGCGGGACGTGGTCCGCCTGGCCCACCTGGGCGGCCTCACCCACCGCGAGATCGCGGACGAGCTCGGGGTGCCCATCGGCACGGTCAAGTCCCGCTCGGCGCGGGCCCACCGGCGGCTGGCCGCGATGCTGGGCCACCTGGTCGAGGTGACGAAGTGAGAACCGGACAGCCGCCCCGGCCGTACTGGGCGGCGGAGAAGCTCGACGACGTGCAGGTAGCAGCAGCATGAACGAGGACGAGCTCGCCGATCGCCTCGAGACCGGTGGCCATCGCCCGGGAGCCGACGGCGCCACGCGCCAGCCCGGCGACGACCTGGCGGAGCTGTTGCGCGACGCCGCCACCTGGGCCGAGCCCGAGCCCGGCGGGGCCGACGCCCTGCTCGCCGCCATCCGCGCCGAGCGAGGCGAGGACGTGGGACTGTGGCCCGTGCGCACCGGCGAGCCGTCGCCCTGGTCCGCCGCCTACGGCCGCGCCGAAGCCGTCGACGGTGCCCGGTCCGGCGCCTACCGCGAGGCCGGCGTCATCGACGGGGTACGCCGGCGCGCAGCCCATCGCAGCGCCGACCGGGCCGGTGCGACCCAAGCGGCGCCCGGACGACCCTCCCTCTGGCGCTGGCCGGCCGCGGCCGCGGCTGCCGCCCTGGTCCTCGTGGTGGGGGCGGCGGGGCTGCTCGCGGTGCAGGACGGCAACCACGAGCGCGGCCCGGAGGGCGAGGCGTTCGACATCGCGGGCACGGAGATGGCCCCCGACGCCTCGGCCGTCGCCACCGTGGACGCGAAGCCCGCAGGCGTGGCCATCGTGCTCGACGTCCACGGCCTGCCGCCGGCCGCCCCCGGGACCTACTACCAGGCCTGGGTCGAGGGCGGCGCCGGCAAGGTCACCGTGGGCAGCTTCCACATGCGGGGCGGCGACGGGTGGATCTACCTGTGGTCGGGTGTCGAGGCTGCGCGCTACCCGATGCTGCAGGTGACGCTCGAGCACGAGGGCGACGGCGAGCAGGCTTCCGACGACGTCGTGCTCGTCGGGTCGATCGACTCCTGAGCCGCTGAGTCAGCCGTCAGCGGGTCAGTAGACCAAGACGGGCGTGCCGAGGGCGGCGGCGCCGCTGCTCCACAGCATGTCCATGGCCGAGTTGGTCACCCGGGCGCAGCCGTGCGAGGCGGGGTGGGCCGGGATGCTGCCCGAGCCGTGGATGGCGATACCGCCGCGGAAGTACTTGGGTCGGTACAAGGTGCCCAGCGGCGCCTCGCGCAGCCCGTCGATCTCCCGCTCGACCGAGAACTGGCCGGTGGGGGTGGTGGCGATGCCCGTGCCGCCCGAGGGGGAGGCGTAGGCCTCGCCGTTGCCGGTCGAGGTGTTGAGGGCCCAGCGGACCTGGCCGCCGTCCACGACCAGCAGGACCTGACGGTCCAGGTCGATCTCGAGGCCGCCACCGCCCCGGGCCGTGGGCCGGCTCGCGCCGGCCAGGCGCTCCTGGGTGGCCGGCCCGGCCACGCCATCGCGCCCCAGGCCTTCGTACTTCTGGAAAGCCATGACCGCCTGCCGGGTGAGCTGGCCGTAGCTGCCGTCCGGCTCGCCCAGCCAGTAGCCGAGGTCGCGCAGGCGCTGCTGGAGGGCCATGACCGCATCGCCGCCTTCGCCCAGCTCCAGCGTGCCGTCCGCCGCGGGGTCGGGGGGCACCGTGGTCGTCGTGGTGGGCGGGAGGGTGGTGGTGGTCTCGGGCGGCGCGGTGGTCGTCGTCGTGGGGGGCGCGGTGGTCGTGGTGGTGGGGGCCGCGGTCGTCGTGGGACGCTCGGTGGTGGTGGAGCTGGGCGGGCTGGCGGAGTCGCCGTCCCCGCCCGACGTCATGGCGAGGCTGACGCCCACGCCGGCGGCCAGCACCACGACGACGACGCCGGTGATCAGGGCGATCCGCCGGGCGCCGGTCAGGCGCGCCGGCGCCTCGGGTGCCGGTTCGCCGTCCGAGGCCGCGTGCTGGGGGTCCTGGCCTTCCTGGGACACTGCTGCTCCTCCGCCGGAACTGGGGTGAGGGGATCCGTCGGGTACAGACCCGTGGGAGTGGGCTGACGTTCCCCCTGCGCGCCAATTGACACATTCTCGCGCGCTTTGGTGCGGATCACAGCTTGCTGAGCGGCGCCCAGGACAGCAGCAGACGCTTCTCGCCGGCGTCGCGGAACCGCACGAGCGCCTCGGTCTTGTCGCCGCTGCCGCTCATGTCGAGGATCACGCCCTCGCCGAACACGTTGTGGCGGACGTCGTCGCCGATCTTGAGCCCGAGGGACTCGGCCCCGCTGCGGGACGGCTTGCGGGATTCCAGCGCCTTGTCCACGATGCGGTCACGGCCGGCGGCCACGCGCAGCGCCCGATCGCCACCGCCCGCGTAGCCCCGGGCTCCGTCGCCCGGCTGCCACCCTCCCCGCCCGTAGGTGCGCCCGCCCCGGCTGGCCCGGCGGTGTCCCTCCACGTCGTGCACCAGCCCGGTCGGGATCTCATCGAGGAACCGGCTCGGCGGGTTGTACTGGGTGCCGCCGAACAGGGTGCGGCTCCACGCGTGCGTGAGGTAGAGCCGGCGCCGGGCCCGGGTGATGCCGACGTAGGCCAGGCGGCGCTCCTCCTCGAGCTGGTCGGGCTCGGTGAGCGAGCGGAGGTGGGGGAACACGCCGTCCTCCAGCCCGATGAGGAACACCACGGGGAACTCGAGGCCCTTGGCCGAGTGCAGCGTCATGAGCACGACCGAGGTGGTGTCGTCGCTCAGGTCGTCGGTGTCGGCCACCAGGCTGATGTCCTCGAGGAACTCGCCCACGGTCTCGGCCTCGTTGGCCGCCCCTACCAGCTCGGCGAGGTTCTCCAGCCGGCCCTCGGACTCGATGGTGCGCTCGGCCTCCAGCTGGTCGAGGTAGCCCGAGCGCTCCAGCAACTGCTGCAGCAGCGGCCCGGGGCTACCCGTGGCCAGGTCGCCCACGTCGTCGAGCAGGCCGAGGAAGGTCTCGATGCCGGTGGCGGCCCGCCCCCCGACCCCGGCATCGTCGGCCCGGCGCAGGGCGTCGAGGAACGAGAGGCTGTGGGCGGTGGCGTAGGCGTCGAGCTTGCCGATGGAGGTGGAGCCGACCCCCCGCTTGGGCTCGTTGATGATCCGCTTGATCGACACCTCGTCGACCGGGTTGACCACGGCTCGCAGGTAGGCGACCGCGTCCTTGACCTCCTTGCGGTCGTAGAACCGGGTGCCGCCCACCACCCGGTAGGGGATGTCGGCCCGCATGAGCTGCTCTTCCAGCACCCGGCTCTGGGCGTTGGTGCGGTAGAACACGGCCACATCGCCCCACTGCAGCGGGTTGCCGGTGGGCCCGGTCACCTCGTCGCCGTCGTGCAGGCGGGCGATCTCCCGGGTGATCCACTGCGCCTCGTCGACCTCGTCGTCGGCGTGGTACCGCACCAGCGGATCGCCCGCCCCGTGGTCGGTCCACAGCTCCTTCGGCTTGCGGCTCACGTTGTTGGCGATCACCGCGTTGGCCGCGTCGAGGATCGTCTGGGTCGACCGGTAGTTCTGCTCCAGCAGCACCACCGTCGTGTCCGGGAACGCGTCCTCGAACTCCACGATGTTCCGCATGTCCGCACCGCGAAAGGCGTAAATCGACTGGTCCTGGTCGCCTACGACGCAGACGTTGCGGTGGTCGGCGGCGAGGAGGAGGACGAGGTCGTTCTGGACCCGGTTGGTGTCCTGGTACTCGTCCACCAGCACGTACTTGAAGCGCTGGCGGTAGTGGTCGAGGACGTCGGGGTGCTCACGCAGCAGGCGCAGCGCCTGGCCGAGGAGGTCGTCGAAGTCCATGCTGCCGGCGCGGAGCAGGCGGTCCTGGTACTCGCGGAAGATGTCGGCGATCTTGCGCTCGAACAGGTTGCCGGCGCGCTGGGTGTAGGCCT
>DASRJN010000534.1:0-5989 GCA_035649455.1 Acidimicrobiales bacterium | reverse complement strand
CGTCTTCGAGGTCCTCGGGCTTGTGGAAGCCGGGGACCGGGCGGGGCTTGCGGTGGGTGATGATCTCGTCGACCAGGCCGTAGGCGACGGCGTCGTCGCCGCGGAGGATGTAGTCGCGGTCGATGTCGGCGGTGATGCGGTCGCGGGGTTGGCCGGTGCGTTCGGTGAGGATGTCGACCATGCGCTCGCGCATGAGGACCATCTCGCGGACGGCGATCTCCATGTCGACCGACTGGCCCTGGGCGCCGCCGTGGGGTTGGTGGATGAGGATGCGGGCGTTCGGCAGTGCCGAGCGGTGGCCCTCGGCGCCGGCGGCCAGCAGGACCGCGGCGGCCGAGCAGGCCTGGCCCACGCAGACGGTGTGGACCGGCGGGCCCATGAACTGCATGGCGTCGTAGACGCCGAACATGGCGGTGACGTCGCCGCCGGGGGAGTTGATGTACAGGTTGACCGGGCGGTCCGGGTCCTCGCCCTCGAGGTGGAGCAGCTGGGCGATGATCAGGTTGGCGACGCTCTCGTCCAGGGCCGAGCCCAGGAACACGATGCGCTCCCGCAGCAGGCGCGAGTAGATGTCGTAGGCCCGTTCGCCCCGGTTGGTGGACTCGATGACGGTAGGGATGAGCACGCGGCCGGTTCCTCCTTCGTGCAACCGGATGGTTGCGAGTTCGAGCGTAGGGGTGACGTCGGCGAAGCGCAACTGTAGAGTTGCACATATGGCCGAAGACGTGACCCGCAGCGTGGACCTCGACGCCTCGCCCGACGACGTGTGGCGGGCGGTGGCCGATCCGGACGAGCGGGCCCAGTGGCTGGACGATCCCGACGCCGTGTCCCGCCGGGTGCGGGTCGACGAGGCGGCGCCGGGGGAACGGCTGGTGTGGACTTGGTGGCGGCCGGGCGAGGAGGACGACGCCTCCACCGTGTCGGTCGTGCTCTCGCCCCTCGACACCGGCGGGACCCGGGTCATCGTGACCGAGTCGCTGCCCGCGTACGCGCCGGTCCAGGCCCGGGCGCGGGCCCAGGCCGACCTCAGGGCCACCGCGGTGGCCGCATGGGCGGCGCGGCTGGTGGGCCTGGAGCTGTGCTTCGCCGGCGGTCGTGTCCCCCTCGCCGTCGCCTGAGCCGCCCGACGCGGTGTTCGCGGCGCTGGCCGACCCCACCCGCCGGGACGTCCTGCGGGCGGTGGCCGAACGCGGCCCGGTGACCGCCACCGCGCTGGCGGGCGGCCTGCCGGTGTCGCGCCAGGCCGTGGCCAAGCACCTGGGGCTGCTGCGCGAGGCGGGGCTGGTGGAAGCCGAGCGCAGCGGGCGCGAGACCCGCTTCGTGGCGCGCACCCAGCCGCTCGACGATCTGGCGTCCTGGGCCGCCCACGCCGGGCGTCGCTGGGATGCCCGCCTGGCCAAGCTCGCCGGCCGGCTGGGCGAGGTGCCCGCAGGTTAAGCACCGCGAAACTCGCGGCCCCCGCCGCGACGGTCCCCGCCCCCGCGGGCGTAGCCTCGAACCGTGGCTGCCGAAGAGCTCGCGGGCCAGCACATCGGGCGGCGCATCGTGCTCGGCATGCTCGGGCTCGGGGCGGCCGGCATCGTCTTCGGCGACGCCATCCAGGCCCGGGTGGAGCGCACCCTGCGCCCGATCACCCAGCGCGATCCCACCGGCCTGACCTCGTTCATCCCCACCGCCGGTCGCTTCCGGATCTACTCCGTGACCGGCTCACTGCCCGAGCGCAGCCCCGCCGACTACCGCCTCACCGTCGACGGCAAGGTCGACCGCCCGCTCAGCCTCAGCTACGAGGACCTGCTCGACCGGCCGCAGACCGACCTGAAGCTCGACTTCCAGTGCGTCACCGGCTGGCGGGTGGCCGACGTGCCCTGGACCGGCGTGAAGCTGTCGGCCCTGCTCGACGAGGCCGGGGTCCAGGCCGGCGCCACCCACCTCCGCATCTGGTCCTTCGACGGCGTCTACACCGAGAGCCTCACGCTGGACCAGGCCCGCCGCGACGACGTCATCGCCGCCCACCGCATGCAGAACGGCCCGGTGACCCGCGAGCACGGGGGACCGGTCCGGCTCTACGTCGGCCCCATGTACGGCTACAAGTCGCTCAAGTGGCTGGAGCGCATCGAGGTGGTCGACGAGCTCCACCAGGGCTACTGGGAGGACTACGGCTACGACGTAGACGCCTGGGTCGGCCGGTCCAACGGTCGCAGCGACGAGCCCACTTCATGATCGAGCGCTTCGGCCGGGCCACACGGGCCCTGCATTGGGCCACGGCCGCCGCGGTCCTCACCGCGGCCATCACCGGCCTGATCCTCTACGTCGGCCCGCTCACCGCCCTCGTGGGACGGCGGGTGCTGGTCAAGGACATCCACGTGATCGCCGGGCTCAGCATGCCCGTCCCCCTGCTGCTGGCCTACGCGGGCGGCTGGCGCCGGGACGTGCGGGCCAACGTGCGCCGCCTCGCCCGCTGGAGCCAGGCCGACCGCCGCTGGCTGCGGACGAGGGGCCGCGAGGCGACCGACAAGGTGGGCAAGTTCAACGCCGGGCAGAAGGCCAACGCCGCCTTCGTGGCCGGGATGGTCCCGATCATGCTGGCCAGCGGCTCGATCATGCGCTGGTTCGAGCCCTGGCCGATCCAGTACCGGACGGGCGCCACGTTCGTCCACGACTGGACGGCCATCGCCACCTGGGCGGTCGTGGCCGGTCACATCCTGTTCGCCCTGAACGACGGGGAGTCGCTGCGGGGCATGCTCACCGGCCGGGTGTCCCGGACCTGGGCCCGCTCGCACCACCCCCGGTGGGCGGCCGAGGACGACCCCGAGGAAGGCCCCGAGAGCGAGCCCGAGGCGGCCCGGGTCGGAGATGGTGGGGACCACCCCCTACGATGACGGCCGCCTGACACAGGAGGAAGACGTGGACGTCCGCATCGGGGTCAAGAGCTCGCCCAAGGAGCTCGAGGTGTTGCTGGCCGAGGACACCGACGGCGACGCCGTGCGCGAGCACATCGACAAGGCGTTCGCGGCGGGGGGCACGCTGTGGCTGACCGACAGGCGCGGCCGCCAGTACGGCGTCCCCACCGACAAGGTGGCGTACGTCGAGATCGGGAGCAGCGAAAAGGGGCGGCGCATCGGGTTCGGCGGCTGAGCCGATGCCGTCCGGCCTGCTCGACCGCAGGCTGCTGTTCGTCACCGGCAAGGGCGGTGTCGGCAAGACGGCGATCGCCGCGGCGCTGGGCCAGCTCGCCGCCTCGCAGGGCACGCGCACGCTGCTGTGCGAGGTCGACGCCAAGGGCAACCTCGCGGGCGCGTTCGAGACCGGCCCCACCGCGTTCAAGGAGCGGGAGATCGCCCCCGGGCTGTGGGCCATGTCCATGGACACCGAGGCGTCGCTCAAGGAGTACCTGAGCCTCCACCTCAAGGTGCCGCTGCTGTCCCGGCTGGGACCGCTGGCCCGCACGTTCGACTTCGTCGCCAACGCCGCACCCGGGGTCAAGGAGATCCTGGTGGTGGGCAAGCTCTGCTACGAGGTGCGGGAGCGGCACTACGACCTCGTCGTGGTGGACGCGCCCGCGTCGGGCCACATCGTGGGCCAGCTGGCCGCACCCCAGGCCATGCGGGATCTGGTGCAGGTGGGCAAGGTCCGGGACCAGACCAGCTGGATGCTCGACATCCTGGCCGACCCGACCCAGACCGGCGTGGTGGTGGTGGCCACACCCGAGGAGATGCCGGTCACCGAGACCCTGGAGCTCACCGCCCGCCTCCGCGACGAGACCGTGGTGGACGTGGCCGCGGTGGTGGTCAACCGGGTGCTGCCCGAGCTGTTCACCCGGAGCGAGGAGGAGGTGTTCCGGGCCCTGCGGCAGCCCGAGCCCGAAGCCGCCCTGGCCGCCGCCGTCGGCGGTCCGGTGGGCCCGGTGTTCGACGGCGCCGAGCTGGCGGTGAAGCTGCGCCGCACCCGCGCCGAGCACCTGGCCACCCTGCGGGAGGGCCTGCCGCCCGGCGTCGAGCTGCTGTACGTGCCCGAGCTGTTCCAGCGCACCCACGGCGTGCGCGCCACCCGCCAGATCGCCGAGTCGCTCGGCGCCGAGCTGGGGTTCTGAGGGCCGACCCATGGCTCCCGCTGCCCGCCGCGCCCCCGCCACCTCCCTGGAGTCGCTGCTCGCGGCCAAGGAGATCGTGATCTGCTGCGGGTCCGGCGGCGTGGGCAAGACGACGACCGCGGCGGCGGCCGCGGCCATGGCGGCGGCCCGCCTGGGCGGCAAGGTGCTGGTCATCACCGTCGACCCGGCCCGGCGCCTGGCCAACGCCCTCGGCCTGGAGCGCTTCGGCAACGTCGAGACCCAGGTCCCGCCGGAGGCGTTCGCGGCGGCCGGCGTCGAGCCGCGGGGCGAGCTGTGGGCCGCCATGCTCGACACCAAGCAGTCGTGGGACGAGCTGGTCCGGGCGCACGCTCCCGATGCCGCCACCCGGGACGCCATCCTGGCCAACCCGCTGTACGTGAACATCACCGGACGCTTCGTGCAGAGCCACGACTACATCGCCATGGAGCGCCTCTACGAGATCCACGCCTCGGGGCGTTACGACCTGATCGTGGTGGACACCCCGCCCACCCGCAACGCCATCGACTTCCTCGAAGCGCCCGATCGCATGGCCGACTTCTTCTCCAGCCGGCTGCTGCGCTGGCTGACGGTGCCCGCCCGCAGCCGGGTCTTCACCATCGCGTCCCGACCCTTCTACACCGCCGCCGACCGCATCCTGGGCTCGCAGTTCCTGCAGGACATCGCCGAGTTCTTCCTGCTGTTCCAGACCATGTACGACGGCTTCGTGGACCGGGCCAAGGCGGTGACACGCACGCTGTCGGACAAGCGCACCACCTTCGTGGTGGTGTCCACGCTGGAGGCCGCCCCGGTGCGGGAGGCCGAGTTCTTCATCGAGGCGCTGCGGGACCGGCGCTTCCCGCTCGGTGCGGTGGTGCTCAACAAGGTCCTGCCCTCCTGGTTCGAGGACCGGAAGGCGACCACCGTGGCGCGGCGCCTGTGCGCCGACGCCAAGGACCTGGCCGCCGCCGTGCCGGTCGAGGCGGACGACGCCGCGGTGGCCCGCGTGCTGGGCGAGGTGGGGGAGAGCTTCCTCAACTTCCGGGTCGTCGCGACCCGCGAGGCGGAGCAGCGGGCCGAGCTCGCCGCCGGCGCGGACGTCGTCGCCACCGTCCCCTACGCCGACCACGACATCACCGACCTGGCCGGCCTCCTGGAGCTGGGCGCGTCGCTCTGGCGCTGACGGCTGCCAGAATCATCGCCGATGGCCAGCCTCGCCGAGCTCGCCCGGTTCTTCACCCGGCTCGACAACCCGTCGATCGTGCACTTGCAGCGGTTGGCCGCGAGCTGGGGGCTGCTGGCCGACTTCTGCTTCGCCGACCTGCTGCTGTTCGGCGTGGTGGGCGAGCCCCGCGACGGCGGCGGGACGCGGTTCGTGGTGCTGGGCCAGGTGCGCCCGACCACCGCGCAGACGGTGTACCGGGCCGACTGGGTCGGCACGGTGCTGGAGGACGAGGACCGGCCGCTGGTGGCCCGGGCCTACCGGCTGGGCCAGATCATCGAAGGCGAGATGACCATCTCCAAGCTCAAGGAGCGGGTGCGGGTGCTGTGCATCCCCATCCGCTACCAGGGCAAGCTCATCGGGGTGGTCACGCGCGAGTCGGCGCCCGCCTTCGGGCGCCAGCCCGGTGAGCTGGAGCGCACCTACGTCGACGTGTTCAACCGCTTCGCCCGGATGATCGCGGCCGGCGACTTCCCCTTCGACAACGACGACGTCGAGGCCGAGGAGGCGCCGCGGGTGGGCGACGGCGTGATCGTCATCGACGCGTCGGGGCGGGTCGAGTACTCGTCGCCCAACGCGGTGTCGACGCTGCACCGCCTGGGCGTGCACGCCAACGCCGAGGGCCTGCGCTTCTCCGAGCTGGGCCTGGAGGAGGAGGTGGTCTCGACCTGCTTCGCGCT
>DASRJN010000533.1:0-11867 GCA_035649455.1 Acidimicrobiales bacterium | reverse complement strand
CCGTGCTGGTCCCGTCGGTTCGTGACTTCGACGGCGAGCGGGGGATCCTCGTCCTCGATGGCCTCGTGGGCCGGCCGCTCGCCCTGGACCATGCCGGCGACGAGCTCCTCTCCGACTGGGGCCGGCAACTCGGCACCGCCTTGGCCCAGCTGCACGACCTGCCGGCGGACGGGCTGGGTCTGCCGGTCTACGACGACGCCGCTCAGGCGGAGCACTTCCGCTCCCGGCTCCACGCCTCGGCCGAGCTCCTGGCCCCCCTGCCCGCCCGGGCCCGCGACGGCCTGGCCGAGCTGATCTCGGTCGAGCTGCCGGCCCGCCTGGCGGCCCGGGAGCACCCGGCGGTCCTGTGCCACGGTGACGCCGGGCCCTGGAACATGATCGTCACCGCCGAGGGTCGCCTCGGGCTGATCGATCTCGGAGACGCGTCCCTCGCCGACCCGGTGCTCGACTTCCGCTTCGCGTGGCCTCCGGCCATGGCCGCCGCCGTGTTCGACACCTATGGCGCCGATGATGCGCTACGCGACCTCGCGCGCCTGCTCGCGGGACTGCGTCCCGTCCTGGACCTGCCCGGTCTGCATGCCCGGGGCGATACCCGCGAGCTGCAGGTGGCACTCGCCGAGCTGGCCGGCTTCACGGCCCCGGATCGCTGAGCGTGCGCAGATAGCCCTCGACGGCCGCTTCGACCCGATCGGCGTCGCCGGTGGCGAGGAGGTCGAGCAGCGCGCCGCGCAGCACCGCGAGACAGAGCGTCCGCTCGTGCGAGCTCTGCTCGGTGGACGGCAGCTCCTGGCCTCCGGCGAGGAGGTCGAGCCAGTCCTCGACCGTCTGCCGGGCGAACCCGGTCCACGGCCCATCCGGATCGGCGACGGACAGGGCGTACACCTCGAGCCACAGGACGAGCAGCGCTCGATGGTCGGCGTCGACCAGCCACTGCCATGTCGAGCGAGCCCCGGCCGCGAAGCCCCGGGCCGGGTCGGACGCGCGTGCGTCCTCCAGGCGGGCGATCTCGTCGGCGCGGGCCCGGCGGAGGATGGCGCGGACCAGCTCCTGCTTCGATCCGAACAGGAACAGCAGCACGCCCGGGCTCGATCCGACCGCGGCGGCGAGCGGTCGCAGCGACAGCTCCGAGAGGCCGTTGGCCAGCACGTACTCGTACGACCGCTCGAGCAGCTCCTCGCGCCGGGGCGACACGGCTTGGCGGGCAGGCATCGGGCAGAGTCTTCCACTGAAACAGTCGTTCCAGTACTCTCGGGACGTGACCATCGATCCGATCTCCATCCGCCGTCTCGACCGTCCCGGCGACCTGGGTTGGGTGGTGATGGCCCACGGAGAGCTGTACGCGGAGGAGTTCGGCTGGGACACGACGTTCGAAGCGCTCGTGTGCCGGATCGTGGCCGACTACGCCGGCGACCACGACCCCGCTCGCGAAGCCGCGTGGATCGCCGACCGCGACGGCGTCAGGGTCGGCTGCGTGTTCTGCGTGCGGGCCGACGACACGACCGCTCAGCTGCGGATCCTCCTCGTCGACCCGTCGGCTCGGGGTTCGGGCGTAGGTCGGGCCCTGGTCGACACGTGCGTCGAGTTCGCCCGCACCGCGGGGTACACCCGCCTGAAGCTGTGGACCAACGACCCACTGACCGCAGCACGCCACGTCTACCTCGCCCGCGGCTTCGCCCTCGTCGAAGAGTCGCCCCACCACAGCTTCGGCGTCGACCTCGTCGGCCAGGTGTACGAGCTGGCGCTCCAGCCCGCCTGAGCCTGGGGAGCATCCCCGACGGCGTCGTCAGGCGAGCTGGCGGACCAGGATGTGACTGCCTCCGCCGATCCCCGGGTGGTCCCGGCACAGCTCGTGGACCTCGTCGTAGTCGGCGGCCGTGATGACCGCCCAGCCGCCGACGACCTCCTTGGTCTCGGCGAGCGGCCCGTCCGTGGCCACGACCTCGCCGTCGCCGGCCGACAGGACCCGGCCCGGATCGGTGAACACGTTGGTCAGGCGAGCGCCCCGGCGGTCCGAGCCGTGGCCACTGGCCGCCATCCGCTCGCTCCAGGCGACGTACCGGGCGATCACCGCCTCCAGCTCGTCGGGCGGGAGCGGGGCCGGCGGCTCGCCCGGACCGTACATGTACAGCAGCAGGAACTCGGCCATCAGGTCCTCCATCTCTTCGGCCTGTGACCCCATGACGAACAGGCCACACTGGCGGCGACATGTCCGACGACATTTTCCTCGCCGGGCGGGCCGGCGCGGCGCACGAGGCGCTGGACCGGGCGCTGCGGGACGAGCCCGGGCGGGTCCTGTCCGTGCTGGCGCGATCGCTCGGCGACCTCGACCTGGCGGAGGAGGCGCTGCAGGATGCCGCCGCCGCGGCGCTCGACCGGTGGCCGGTCGACGGCGTGCCGGCCAACCCGGGCGGCTGGCTGGTCACCGTCGGCCGGCGGCGGGCGATCGACCGGCTGCGGCGCACTGCCGTCGGCCGGCGCAAGGAGGCGACGTCGGCGGCCGCCCTGGCGCGGGCGGGCGGCGGGCCTCACGAGCCGGGGCCGGGCCAGCCGGGCGAGCCGCCCGAGGACGAGCCGCTCGGTGACGAGCGCCTGGCGCTGATGTTCGCCTGCTGCCACCCGGCGCTGGCCCTGCCGAGCCGGGTGGCCCTCACGCTGCGGACGCTCGGCGGCCTCAGCACGGCCGAGATCGCCCGCGCCTTCGTCGTGGCCGAGCCGGCCATGAAGCAGCGGATCACGCGGGCCAAGCAGAAGATCCGCACCGCGGCCATCCCGCTGCAGGTCCCGCCGCCTGACCAGCTCGACGAGCGGCTGCCCGGTGTGCTGGCCGTGCTGTACCTGGGCTTCAACGAAGGCTATGCCGCGACCGGCGACCCCGGGCGCGGCCTGACCCGTCCCGACCTCAGCGAGGAGGCCATCCGCCTGGCCCGGCTGGTGGATGCCGCCCTCCCCACGCCCGAGACGCGGGCCCTGGTGGCGCTGATGCTGTTCCACCACGCCCGCGCCGCGGCCCGCGAGGCGGCCGACGGCGCCCTCGTCCCGCTGGGCGAGCAGGACCGCACCCGCTGGGACGCGTCGCTGATCGAGGAGGCCAACCACCTGCTGGCGGACGCGGCGGCGGCCGCGGCAGACGACCCGCCGGGGCCGTACCAGCTCCAGGCCGCCATCGCCTCGGTCCACGCCAACGCGGCCCGGCCCGAGGACACGCGCTGGGACGACATCGCCCGCCTCTACGACGGTCTCGTCGTCGTGGCTCCGACCCCGGTGTTCCGGCTCAACCGCGCCGTGGCCTACTCCATGACCGTCGGACCGGAGCCGGCCCTCGCCCAGGTCGACGCGCTGAGCGGCCTGGAGGCGTTCCACCTCTTCCACGCCACCCGAGCCGACCTGCTGCATCGCCTCGGCCGCTCGGCGGAGGCCGAGGCCGCCTACCTCACCGCACTGACGCTCACGACCAACAGGGCGGAACGCCGCCACCTGCACCGTCGGATCGCGGAGTGCGGACCCGTTCGCCCGGAGTCGGACGGGACGGCCGAGTACCTTACGTAGATCTGAACGCCGTGCCCCTCGGGCGCGATGCCCGGGAAGGGGCGCTGCATCGCCGAGAGGAGGGGTGTGCGCATGACCAGCCTTCGTCCCAGCCCGATCACGGCCGCCGTGGCCGGCGTCGCGCTCGCGGTCGCGGTCTCGCTGCCGGGAACGGTGGCCAGCGCTCAGACGGGCGGGATCCCCGACCTCGGGCCGAACGTCACCGTGTTCGATCCCAGCATGCCGGTGAGCGAGATCCAGGCGATCCTCGACGCCACCCACGCCGCCCAGGTCGACAACGAGATGGGCACCGACCGCTTCGCCTACCTGTTCATGCCCGGCACCTATGGCACCGCGACCAATCCGTTGCAGATCAAGGTCGGCTACTACACCGAGCTCGCCGGCCTGGGTGCCTCGCCCGGCGACGTGGTCATCAACGGCAAGATCGAGACCTACAACCGTTGCCTGGCGCCCGACAACTGCGTCGCGCTGGTCAACTTCTGGCGGACGGTGTCGAACCTGACCATCAACGTGAACTCTCTCGGCCAGGACGGCTGCCGCGCGTCGGCGAACTTCTGGGCCGTGTCGCAGGCCTCCTCCATGCGCCGCGTGGCCATCAGCGGCAACAACCTGTCCCTGATGGACTACTGCACGGCGGGGCCGCAGTTCGCGAGCGGCGGCTTCATCTCGGACTCGAGCCTGCCGTTCACCATCAACGGGTCGCAGCAGCAGTGGCTGACCCGCAACAGCGTCATCGGAGGCTGGTCGAACGCGGTGTGGAACCAGGTGTTCTCGGGCGTCGTGGGCGCCCCGGACGACTCCGGCTTCCCCAGCCCGCCCTACACGACGCTCGCCACCACTCCGCTGAGCCGCGAGAAGCCGTACCTCTTCCTGGACGGGCAGGGTGACCTCAACGTCCGCGTCCCCGCCGTCCGGACCGACACCAGCGGCACGACCTGGGCCGGCGGCGAGACGCCGGGCCGCACCCTGCCGATCGGCGACTTCTTCGTCGCCACGCCGTCGGACTCGGTGCAGACGATCAACAGCCAGCTCGCCCGGGGCAGGCACCTGCTGCTCACGCCCGGGGTCTACGACATCGACCGCTCCATCATGATCAAGCGGGCCGACGCGGTGGTCCTCGGGCTCGGGCATGCCACGCTCACCGCGGTGGACGGCGCGGTCCCGCTGCAGGTCGCCGACGTCCCCGGCGTGATCGTCGCGGGCGTGACGGTCGACGCCGGCGTCGACGAGTCGCCGGCCCTGTTGCGGGTGGGCCGCCCCCACGTACCGGGCCTGGGCTCCGCGCAGAACCCGACGACTCTGTCCGACGTGTACTTCCGGGTAGGCGGCCCGCACATCGGCCGGGCCACCACCGCGCTCGAGATCAACAGCGACCACGTGCTGATCGACCACACCTGGGTCTGGCGGGCCGACCACGGGGTCGAGGGCCTCACCGACACCGAGCGGTGGACCACCAACACCGCCCGCAACGGCGTCGTCGTCAACGGCGACCACGTGACCGCGAACGGCCTGTTCGTCGAGCACTTCCAGCAGTACAACACCGTGTGGAACGGCGACGACGGCAGCACGATCCTGTACCAGAACGAGCTGCCCTACGATCCTCCGACCCAGGCCGACTGGATGAACGGCGCGGTCGAGGGCTGGGCCGGCTACAAGGTCGACGACGCGGTGACGACCCACACGCTCTTCGGCGGCGGCGTCTACGTCTTCAACCGGAACAACCCGTCGATCCACACCGAGAACGGCTTCGAGGTGCCCCAGACGCCGGGGGTCCGGCTGCACCACATCATGACGGTCAACCTCAGCGCCGGCACCATCGACCACGTCGTCAACGGCGTCGGCGGTCCCGCCGACACGTCGCGGATCGGAGCTCCCGTCTACATCGCGGATTACCCGTGAGCTGGCCCGACCAGTTCGCGGCCCGCTACGACGAGTGGTCCGCACCGATGACGCAGGACGTGCCGTTCTACGTCAGCCTCGCGGTCGACACGCCCGGGCCCCTGGTCGAGCTGGCCGTCGGCACGGGCCGGGTGGCCATCCCCGTGGCACTCGCCACCGGCCGCACCGTGATCGGGATCGACTCGTCGCCCACCATGCTCGCCCAGGGCCGCGCCGCGGCCCGCGAGGCCGGGGTGCCACTCGATCTGCGCGAGGGCGACATGCGCGATCTCGAGCTCGAGGAGCCGGCGGGCCTCATCTACTGCCCCTACCGAGCCCTGCTGCACGTCCCGACGTGGGCTGACCGGCGGCGCCTGTTCGAGCGCGTCGCCCGGTCCCTGCGCCCCGGGGGCCGGTTCGCCTGGAACGTGTTCGTGTTCGATCATCAGGTTGCCGCCCGCCTGGACGGCCGGCTCAACCAGGACGCGCCGGTCCCGCACTGGGTCTCCTACGACATCCCCGACAACCGCATCGATCTCCGGCTCGAAGATGGCAGCACGAGCTCGCTGTGGTGGGCGACGAAGAACGAGTGGCTCGGGCTGCTCGATGTCGCCGGGTTGGAGCTCGAGGCGCTCTACGGCAACTTCGATCGCAGCCCGCTCACCGAGGAGAGTCGCGAGTACGTCTTCGTCGCCGTCCGCCCTCAGGAGGACCATGGGAACGCGTGACGCCGACGGCACCTACTCCGTCACCCCGGAGGAGATCGAGGCCTTCCACCGGGACGGGTTCGTCCACCTGCCGGGCCTGCTCGGCGAGGCCGAGGTGGCCGAGCTCGAGGTCGTGTACGACCGGTTCCTGCGCCGCGAGATCGAGGTGCCCGGCAAGGACTACTGCGACATGGCCGGCGACTACGGGCGCGACCCGGCGGACTACTCGATCGTCAACGTGATGCTGCCGCGCCGCTACTACCCGGTCTGGCAGGGCAACGTCCTCGAACGGCGGGCGCTGGCGGTCGCCTCGCAGCTCCACGGCGGCGGGATGGAGATCGACTACGACCAGCTGCTCGCCAAGCAGCCGTTCAAGGACGACGCCGTGTTCGCCTGGCACCAGGACATGGCCTACTGGCCCGACACCCCGGACACCCGGACGGCCACCGTGTGGTGCGCCATCGACGACTCGACGGTCGAGAACGGCTGCATGCGCTTCGTCCCGGCCACGAACCGGGAGGACGGCTTGCGCCCGCACGAGCCGGTGTTCGGCGGTCGGGGCGAGTCCCATGCGCTCGGCACCGTCCTGCAGACCGGAGACACCGTCGTGGTGGTCCCGATCCGGCGGGGTGACTGCACCGTGCACAATGAGCGCGTCATGCACGGCTCGGGGGGCAACACCACCGCCGGCTTCCGCCGCGCGTACGTCGTCGCCTGCCGCGCCGACGAGACGATCAGGACCGAGCGCGCCCTCGGGTTCACCCACAGCCACAACGACGGTCTCGACGTCCTCAACGACGTCGGCGTCGCCGGCGAGACCCGCTGACGCGCGCCAGGCGGGTGACAGACTGGCCTCATGGCCCGGTCGCGTCGCATCCTCGCCGCCGTGGCCGCGGGGGTCGCGGTCGCCGCGTGCGTGGCGGGTGTCTTCGCCTTGACTCGCGGCTCGGACGGCGGGCCCTCCGACGACGAAGTGCGGACGGTACAGCCCGGGGCGCCGGGCGAGGGCGGGCGCGAGCTGTCCGACGAGGACGTCGCCGGCATCGAGACGCCCGAGCACACGGCCGCGGACGCCGCGTTCATGCAGCACATGCACGCCCACCACACGCAGGCGCTCGAGATGGCCGCGCTGGTGGGCGAGCGGACCGACAGCGATGACCTGCCCCAGCTGGCCGAGCGGATCACCGTGTCGCAGGAGTCGGAGATCACGCTCATCGAGCAGTGGCTGACCGACCGGGACGAGGCGGTGCCGCAGGAGACCGACCGGGCGGCGCACGCGGCCATGCCCGGCATGGCGACCCCCGAGCAGCTGGCCCAGCTGGGTGCGGCTCGGGGGCCGGCGTTCGACGCGCTGTTCCTGGAGCTGATGATCGCCCACCACCAGGGAGCGCTCACGATGGTGGACGATCTGTACGACGCGGGTGGCGGGCTGGAGCCGGCCGTCGACGGGTTCGCGCGCGACGTCGAGGCGGATCAGACCATCGAGATCACGCGCATGACCGACATGCAATCGGCCCGGGGACTGTGATTCAGAGCGCCTCGCACTGACCCGAGGCGGGCCCGTTCAGGGTGTTGGTGCTGCCCAGGTCGATCGGCGCCGGCGTGTTCCCGGTGCAAGCGAGCGGGCCGGTGATCGTGGTCCCCGCGATGATCGGCTCGATGGTGCCGGTGGCGTTGCCGGCCAATGTGACCGGGCCGCGGACCGTCGAGTCCACCAGGGCGACGCTGCCGGTGGTGCCGGTGATCGAGGCCGGACCGCGGACTTCGCTGGTGTAGAGGTGGACGGCGCTGCCGCCCGTCGCGGCCAGCGGGCCCCGGATGGTGGAGTCCAGCGACAGCAGGGTGGTGCCGTTCGGGACGGTAACCGGGCCGAGCACGGTCGCGCCGGCCAGGCACGTGACCCCGGAGACCACGAGCGCGCCCGCGTGGCGCCCGGTGATGGTGGACGTGCACGTGCGCGCGAGCTGGTCGAACCGGGCCCG
The DNA here is from genome assembly GCA_035649455.1 of Acidimicrobiales bacterium. GTDB lineage: Bacteria > Actinomycetota > Acidimicrobiia > Acidimicrobiales > VFJN01 > ZC4RG19. The sequence goes on along the minus strand of DASRJN010000533.1, from coordinate 3,754 downwards.
CGCGACGGCCAGGCTGGGTGCCCAGGTGAACGCCGACTGGTGCTGGGCGTTGAACTCGGCGAGCTGCACTTCGCCCGCGGCCGCCACCTCCGCCGGGCTGAGGTGTTGGCTGGAGAGCAGCCCGAACACGTCGAAGCCGCGTGCGATCTCGCTGCCGAAGATGCTGCCGTTGTACCAGTAGGCCGACCAGAAGCCGCCGAGGACGAGCGACGTCGAGCTGATCGGGCCCCGGTCGAAGAACGCGATCTCGACCGGATGCGCCGAGTCGGTGAAGTCGATCAGCGAGATGCCGCCCTGGTACCAGGCCTGCGCCATGATGTCCCGACCCGGCACCGGGACCAGCGAGCCGTTGTGGGCGACGCAGTTCTCCTGCACCGTCTGGGGCACCGGCAGCTTGTAGTAGCTGGCGAACTGCAGTTGCCCGTCCACGACGTCGAAGATGGCGTCGGCGCCCCACTGGGGCTGGTCGGTCTCCCGGCAGCGGGGACCGGTCCCGCCGCCCCACTCGTCGGTGAAGATGACCTTGGTGCCGTCGTTGTTGAAGGTGGCCGAGTGCCAGTAGGCGAAGTTCGGGTCGGCGACCTCGTCGGTGCGGACCGGGTTCTCGGGGTCGGAGATGTCGATGAGGATGCCGTTGCCCTCGCACGCGCCGGCTGCGAGCCCGATCTCGGGGAAGGTAGTGATGTCGTGGCAGGCGTCGGTGATCGGCGACGGGCCCCACGGCGCCCCCGAGGGATGCGTCGGCGTCGGCAGCGTGTTCTGCAGCCCGTCGATGGCCCCGGTGGCGGGGTCGGTGAAGAGCCGGGGCTCACCGACCACCGCGGCCGTCTCGGGCGCGGCCAGGGGGACCTTGATGATCTCGATACGCCAGCGCGACGGGTTCTCGCCGGTGGCCGGGTTGTTGTTGCACCCCGCGAGCGTGGTGGCCGGCCGGACCCCGGCGGTGCCCGACACGTACACATAGACGTTCTCGGGGTCGTCGGGGTCGTCGATGATCGAGTGGGTGTGCGAGCCCCGGCAGGTCTGCACCGCGGCGACCTGGACCGGGTTGGCGATGTCGCTGATGTCGAAGACCCGCACGCCCTGGAACCGGGTGCCCACCGTCGGGTCGGTGCCACAGTCGACCCGGGCCCGCGACTCCTCCACGGACATGAACAGCAGGTTTCCGTGGACCGAGAGGTCGCCCTGGCCGCCCGGGCACACCACGTTGGTCACGTTGACCGGGGCGGACGGGTCGGAGACGTCGTAGATGTTGAACCCGTGGAAGTTGCCGACGAAGGCATGGTCGCCGGCGAACGCCTGGTCGGAGGTGACGAAGGCGAAGCTGCCGGGGTTGGCGGGGTCGACGAAGCCCTGCGGCTTGTCGTGGTGGGCACGCTGCTCGAGGTTGCTGATCGCGCTCTCGGCGTCGAGCCACCCGGGGTCGAGGCCGACCCGGGGATCGTCGCCGGACTGGGCCCCGGCGTCCCCGGGAGCCAGCACCCCGGCCACCAGCACCCCGGCGGCCGCCAGTCCTGCCAGCCGCGCGCCGCGCCGGCGTCCACGTACGACATCACGTGCCATCTGTCGGGCCTCCCTCGTGCCCGGCGCCCCCTCGGCCGCCGATTCGCACACACAAACGCACTGTTTGGTGCCAGATAGTAGTCAATACAAACTATCTCCGCGACAAAGTGTCCGGCGTCGTGCCCGACGCACGGCCACGGGTGCGGGAGTACCGTCAGTGCAGGCCCGACGAGACGTCAGGGGGCGAGTTGGACGTAGCCGCCGTTTCCAGCGGAACGCGACGCTTGCCTGACCTGGACGACGTGGTCGAGATCGCCGCCGGCCGGTACCGCCTCGGCGAGCCGGGTGAGGAGCGCGACGTCGACCTCGCGGCCGTGCTGGTGGGGCGCTACCCGGTGACCAATGCGCAGCTACGCGCGTTCGTCGGGGCCACCGGCGAGCGCATCGCCGACGACGCCGCCCGGCGGGCCGAGGATCCGCACCTCGCCGACCATCCGGCGACGGGCCTCACGTTCGCCGAGGCCCAGGCGTTCTGCGCGTGGGCGGCGGCGGAGCTGGCGCGCCGGGTGCGGCTGCCCACCGGCGACGAGTGGGAAGCGGCGGCCCGCGGCCACGATGCCCGGCCCTGGCCGTGGGGCCACGCCTTCGACCCCCGACGTTGCGCCTGCGTCGAGAGCGGCGCCGGGCGGACGATGCCCGTGACGGCCCATCCCTCGGGCGCGAGCCCCTGCCACGCCGAGCAGCTCGCCGGCAACGTGTGGGAGTGGGTCGCCGACCCGCCGGTCGAGGGCTGGCGCGCGGTGCGCGGCGGTTCGTACCTCGACCACGAGTGGGGGGTGCGGGCGAGCCGGTCGCTCGCCGCCGACCCGGTCCGGGCCACGCCCACCACCGGCTTTCGCATCGCCATCGATCCCGACCACTGATTCCGCGGAGGTGACACCGTGCCTGCCGATGCCCAACCGGACGAGGCCACGATCGTCGACGCCCTGGGCGACGTGTACGACCCGTGCTGCGCCGAACGCGGCCTGAGCGTGGTCGACATGGGCCTCGTCGAGGAGGTCCACATCGATGGGCCCAGGGTCCGTGTCGACGTGGTGCTGACGACCGGCTGGTGCCCGTTCGTCACCTCGCTCTCCACCACGATCCCCGACCGCCTGCGCCGGCTCGACGGGGTCGAGGACGTCGAGGTGAACGTGCTGTGGGACCCGGTCTGGACCCCCGACCGCCTGTCGCCGAAAGCCCACGCCGAGCTCTCCATGCCGCTCGAACAGCTGATCCCCTACCGCGAGGCCCGCCTCGCCCGTAACGCCGAAGGAGCGTGAGCGATCATGACGACCACCGACAGCTCCGAGACCACGGCGTCGCGAGCGCGCGCCGTGCCCGCCTTCGTCTTCGACTCGGTCTGCCACGTCTTCAACTTCGACAAGGCCAACGCCCTCGGGCCTCCGGGCGACCTGTTCGACGAGCACCTCTACGCCTTCCACAGCCTGCTGACCCGGGAAGGGGAGCGGCTGCTGTCGCGCGACGAGTTCTTCCGCGAATGGTCGGTCGAGGAGATCTACGACATGGTCATCCAGGACTCGGACACCGACATGATCGTGGCCCAGCCGTTGCCCCTCACCGACCTGTTCCGCGACGGCCTGTCGCCGTGGGAGAAGTGCGCCGAGATGGCCCGCCAGCATCCTGACCGAGCCGTGTTCTGGGGCTCCGTCAACCCCCTCGAAGGCAAGCGGGCGCTCGACCTGATGGAAGTCCAGGTCAAGGAGCACGGGGCCAAGGCGTTCAAGTTCTACAACGTGCGCTACGACTATGGGCAGCCGTTCCCGTGGCGGATGGACGACCCCCGCGTCGCCTTCCCGGTCTTCGAGAAGGCGCAGGAGCTGGGGGTCAACCTGATCGGCGTGCACAAGGGCGTGCCCCTCGGGCCCCAGCCCATCGAGCACACCCGGACCTTCGACATGGACGGCGCGGCGGCCAACTTCCCCGACATCAACTTCGTCATCTTCCACGTCGGGTTGCCGTGGCTGGACGAGGTGCTCTGGCAGATCGTGCGCTTCCCCAACCTCTACGGCTCGATCGCCGCCACCGTGAACTTCATCGCCCGCCAGCCGCGGGTGTTCGCCGAGACGCTCGGCAAGATGCTCTGGTGGTGCGGGGAGGACAAGATCATCTACGGCGGTGAGTCGCCGATCTGGCACCCGCAGTGGGCGCTCGAGGAGTTCTGGAACTTCGAGCTCCCCCGGGACATCGT
>DASRJN010000532.1:0-8709 GCA_035649455.1 Acidimicrobiales bacterium | reverse complement strand
GATCCTGGGCGAGCGCTGCGGCACCTGCGGCAAGGTCATCCTGCCGCCCCGGGGCTCGTGCCCGATCGACGGCGTGCCCACCAGCGAGCAGGTGGAGCTGCCCGACCGGGGGATCGTGACCACCTTCTGCGTGGTCAACGTCAAGTTCTCGGGGTCGGCCATGGAGCTGCCCTACGTGTGCGCCACCGTGCTGCCCGACGGCGGCGACATGGGCCTGTTCGGGATGATCCAGGAGATCCCGTTCGACCAGGTGCGCATGGGCATGCGGGTCGAGGCGGTGTGGGTGGAAGACGACCAGCTGACCCACGACCTCGCGTCCATCAAGTGGTGGCGTCCGACGGGTGAGCCCGATGCCGCCTACGAGACCTACCGGGAGCATGTCTGATGCGGGATGTCGCGGTGGTGGCCTTCGCTCAGTCGCAGCATGTGCGGCGGGAGCCGTACCGCAACGAGGTCGAGCTGCTGATGCCGGTCCTGCACCAGGTCAAGAGCGACGTGGGGCTGGACCAGACCCAGATCGACTTCACCTGCTCGGGCAGCACCGACTACCTCGCCGGCTCGGCGTTCAGCTTCGTGTCGACGCTCGACGGGGTGGGCGCCTCGCCGCCCATCAGCGAGAGCCACGTGGAGATGGACGGCGCCTGGGCGCTGTACGAGGCGTGGGTCAAGATCCAGACCGGCGCGGCCGACACCGCCCTGGTGTACGGCTACGGCAAGTCGTCGCCCGGATCGCTGCGCGACGTGCTGTCCCGCCAGCTCGACCCCTACTACCAGGCCCCGCTGTGGCCCGACAGCCTCGCGCTGGCCGCCTTGCAGGCCCGGGCCTGCCTGGACGCGGGGGTGACCGACGTGGCCGAGATGGCGGGCATCGCCGCCCGCAGCCGCCGGGCCGCGGCCGCCAACCCCTATGCCCAGCTGCAGGGGTCCGACGACCCCGAGGTGCTGCTCAAGGAGCCGGAGATCGCCGCGCCCCTGCGCCGCCACGACTGCCCGCCCATCACCGACGGGGCCGCGGCGGTGATCCTGGCGGCCGGCGACCGGGCGCGGGAGCTGTCCGAGCACCCGGCCTGGATCCGGGGCCTCGACCACCGGGTCGAAGCGCACGCCCTGGGGGTGCGCGACCTCACCGCCTCCGTCTCGACCCGCCAGGCGGCCGAGCACGCCGGGGTGGGGGAGGGGCCGGTCGATGTGGCCGAGCTGCACGCACCGTTCACCCACCAGGAGGTCCTGGTGCGGCGGGCGCTGGGCCTGGGCGACGGCGTGAGCGTCAACCCGTCGGGTGGCCCGCTGGCCGCCAACCCGCTGATCGCCGCCGGGCTGATCCGCATCGGCGAGGCCGCCTCCCGCATCTCGCGGGGTGAGGCGCAGCGGGCGGTGGCCCACGCCACGAGCGGGCCGTGCCTGCAGCAGAACCTGGTGTGCGTGCTGGAAGGGGAGGGCTGATGGGGAAGGAGCGGGTCGCCGTGGTCGGGATCGGCCAGACCCACCACCAGGCCACCCGGGGCGATGTGTCCATCGCGGGACTGGTGCGTGAGGCGGCGGTCGAGGCGCTCGACGACGCGGGCATGACCTGGGCCGACATCGACGCCGTGGTCATCGGCAAGGCGCCCGACTTCTTCGAGGGCGTGATGATGCCCGAGCTCTACCTCGCCGACGCGCTCGGGGCGGTGGGCAAGCCGCTGCTGCGGGTGCACACCGCGGGCTCGGTAGGCGGCTCTACCACCCTGGTGGCCGCCAGCCTGGTCCAGGCCCGCATCCACCGCCGGGTGCTGACCGTGGCCTTCGAGAAGCAGTCCGAGAGCGAGGCCATGTGGGCGCTCACGCTGCCCATCCCCTTCTCGCCGCCACTGGTGGCCGGGGCGGGCGGCTACTTCGCGCCCCACATCCGGGCCTACATGCGGCGTTCGGGCGCCCCCGACCACATCGGCGTGCTGGTGGCGCTCAAGGACCGCCAGAACGCCCTCAAGAACCCCAAGGCCCACCTCCACGAGGAGGGCATAACGTTCGAGTCGGTCAAGGACTCGATGATGTTGTGGGACCCGATCCGCTACTCCGAGACCTGCCCGTCCTCGGACGGGGCCTGCGCCATGGTCCTCACCGACGAAGCGGGCGGCGACGCGGCCACCGACCCGGCGTGGATGCTGGGTGGGGCCATGCGCTCGGAGCCCACGATGGCGCCCGGGCGGGACCAGGTGAATCCGCTGGGGGGCCGGGCCTGCGCGGCCGACGTCTATGCCCAGGCCGGCATCACCAACCCCCGCGAGGACATCGACGTGGCCGAGGTGTACGTGCCGTTCTCCTGGTACGAGCCCATGTGGCTGGAGAACCTGGGCTTCGCCGACGAGGGCAAGGGCTGGACCCTGGTGGAGGACGGCGCCACGGCCATGGACGGCGACATCCCCTGGAACCCGTCGGGCGGCGTGCTGTCGTCCAACCCCATCGGTGCCTCGGGCATGATCCGCTTCGCCGAAGCCGCGATGCAGGTGCGGGGCCAGGCGGGGGAGCACCAGATCGACGGGGCGCGGGTGGCGCTCGGGCACGCCTACGGTGGGGGCTCGCAGTTCTTCGCCATGTGGGCGGTCGGCGCCGACAAGCCCACTACATGAGCGAGAGGACGAACATGACGGGACGGCTCGACGGCAAGGTCGCCATCATCTCGGGCGGCGCCCGGGGCCAGGGCGCGGCCGAGGCGCGGCTGTTCGCGGCCGAGGGCGCCAAGGTGGTGCTGGGCGACGTGCTGGACGAGGAGGGGCAGGCCGTCGCGGCCGAGATCGGCGACGCCGCGCTCTACGTCCACCTCGACGTCACCGACGAGGCCCAGTGGGAGGCGGCGGTCAAGGCCACCGAGGCGGCCTTCGGGCCGGTCAGCGTGCTGATCAACAACGCCGGCATCCTCCACTTCCAGTCGCTGCACAAGACCACGCTGGAGGACTTCGAGCGCGTGATGCGGGTCAACGTCACCGGCGTGTTCCTGGGCATGAAGGCGGTGACCGCCTCGATGGTCGAGGCGGGCGGCGGGGCCATCGTCAACGTGTCGTCGACCGCCGGGCTCCAGGGCCTCCCGTTCCTGGGGGCGTACGTGGCCAGCAAGTGGGCGGTGCGGGGGCTGAGCAAGACCGCGGCCATCGACCTGGGGCACAAGGGGATCCGGGTGAACTCGGTCCATCCCGGCGGCATCGACACGCCCATGGTGGCCGGCACCGACCCCGGCGCACCCTTCTACCAGCGCCTGCCCGTGGCGCGCATGGGCTCGCCCGACGAGGTGGCGGCCGCCGTGCTGTTCCTCGCCTCGGACGAGGCCAGCTACATCGCCGGTGCCGAGCTCGCGATCGACGGTGGGGCCACCACCGGCGACCTCGGCATCATGTCCTGATCAGGGCAGCGCTAGGGCAGGATCAGGTGGCTGTCGCCGAACTCGTGCCAGCGGTAGCCGGACCCGACGGCGGCGGAGTAGGAGCGGTCGACCAGCTCGCGGCCGCCGATAGCCTCCAGCATCGCCAGGTGGGAGGACTCGGGCTCGTGCCAGCCGGTGAGCAGGCCGTCCACCACCCGCACGCCCCGCTCCGGCGTCACCACCAGCTCGGTCCAGCCCCCTCCGGGGTGTGACCGGCCGGCGTCGTCGGCCGTCGTCTCCAGCGCCCGCACCACGGTGGTCCCTACGGCGATCACCCGCCGACCGTCGCGGTGGGCGCCGTTGACCAGCGCGGCGGTGGCGGGTGGCACGGTGTAGCGCTCGGCGTAGGGGGGCTCGCCCGCTTCCTGGGACGACACGCCGGTGTGCAGGGTGAGGGGGGCGATGACGACGCCCCGGGTGACCAGATCGGTGACCAGGGCGTCGGTGAACGGCCGGGCTGCGCTCGGCATCTCCGCCGAGCCGGGCACCCGCGAGAACACCGACTGGTAGGCCTCGACCGGCCAGGCCGCGTCGGCGTGGGCGTAGCGGATGGTCTGGCCGTGGGCCGCGAGGTAGTCCAGTGGGGCGGTGGGCAGGTCGAGGCGCACCAGCCAGAGGCGCTCGGAACCGGTCCCGGCCGGATAGGGCGCCAGCAGCTCGGCCCGCCCCCCGTCCACCAGCACGAGGTGGGAAGGGGGGCGTCCCCGGTAGCGCTCGGTGCCGGGCCCCGCGGGGAGTCGGGGCTCGGCCACCCAGAAGCCGCCGGGCTGCTCGGTGGACAGATGGAGGCGCACGACCTCGCCGTGGGGGCCGTGGCCGTCGAGCGCGGCGGGGATGACCGCCGAGGTGTTGACCACCAGCACGTCCCCGGGCTCGAGGGCGTCGCCCAGGTCGCCGAAGGCGCGGTGGGTGACGCCCAGGCTGGAGCGCCGGGCCACCATGAGCCGTACGTCGGACCGGCCGTCGGAGCCGAGGGCGTCGCCGGCGAGGATCTCGGCCGGCGTCCCCGCCTCGCTGCCTTCGGGGATGCGGAAGGCGCGCAGTGACGGCAGCACCGAGTCGATCCCACTGCGGATGCGGGCACGAGCCACGCCTGCTCCCGGCCGGTCAGCGCGAGCTGGGTCAAGGACTCTCATCGCGCCGGCTCCAGGACGTCATCCGGTGCGGGGACGTCCTCCACGTGATAGCGGCCGCTCGGCAGCCGGCGCTCGACGAGGCGGACCAGCCCCGGCACCCGGGTCTCGGGCAGCGGGCGGTCGGAGATGTCCTCGTCGGGGAAGGCGTCCTGGTGCATCTGGGTGCGCATGTCGCCGGGATCGACGGCATAGACCCGCACCTCCGGCTCCTCGGCCGCCAGGACCCGGCTGAGCTGCTCCAGGGCCGCCTTGGAGGCCCCGTAGCCGCCCCAGCCCTCGTACGCCTCGACGGCGGCGTCAGAGGTCACGTTGACGATCGCGCCGCGCGTGGCCCGCAGGTGGGGGAGCGCGGCCTGGATCACCCGGAGGGGGGCGACGGTGTTGGCCGCCAGCACCCGTTCCAGGTCGCGGTCGCGGAGGGCGGCGACGGACGGCAGCGGGCTGGGCCCGAGCGCCCCGGCGTTGTTCACCACCAGTTCGAGGCGACCGAGGCCGGCCGCCTCGCTGACGAGGGCGGCGACGTGGAGCGGGTCCTCGACGTCGCCCGCCAAGGCCACGACCCGGCCGGGCCCGGCGGCGTCGATGGCGGCCCTTGCCGCCTCCAAGGTGGCGGGCCCGCGTGCGTCGATCACGACGTTCCATCCGTCGGCCGCGAGGCGCTCGGCGAGCGCTCGACCGAACCCCCGGCTGGCTCCTGTGACGAGTGCAGTTCTGCGCATGCCTGGCACGGTACGGAGCGGCCATGCCGGCTCCATCGGCCCGCAGAACGGTTCTGCCTCGGTCTCAGGACCTAGGCCGCGAGGCGTACCCGGCGGGTCAGCCACGCGAACCCCAGCACCGCGGCCATCGACGCCGCAAACATGGCCGCGAAACGCCCGCTACCGCCACAGATCGTGCAGCATGGCCACGGAGCGCCCACTACCGGCCCGGATGACTGCGTCAGGGCCGAGGATCGGAGATGCCCGCCCTGACTGCGAACAGGGCGGCCTGGGTCCGGTCGGAGAGCCGCAGCTTGGCCAGCACGCTCGACACGTGGGTCTTCACCGTCTTCTCGGACACGAACAGCTCGGCGGCCAGTTGGCGGTTGGACAGGCCCCGCCCGAGCCCGGCGAGCACCTCCCGCTCCCGGGTCGTGAGCCGGTCGAGGTCGGGATGCGCGGTGGGCTCCGCCGCTGGCCCGGCGCCGGCGGCCACCCGGGCCATGACCACTCCGGCGACCTCGGGCGACAGCATGGGCTCGCCCCGGTGCACTGCCCGGATGGCGTCGGTGAGCGCGGCAGGCCCCGCGTCCTTCAACAGGTAGCCGTCGGCCCCAGCCTGGATGGCGGGGATGACCTGCTCGGCCCCGCTGAAGCTGGTGAGCACCAGGATCCCGACCGGGACGTCGCCGGCCCGCACCCGGCGGATGGCCTCGATCCCGTCGGTCCCGGGCATGACCAGGTCGGTGAGCAGCACGTCCGGCTTCGTCGCGGCCACCAGCCGCACGGCCTCGTCGCCGTCGGAGGCCTCGCCCACCACCGCGAAGCCCTCGGCCTCCAGCAACGAGCGCAGGCCCTGGCGCACGATGGGGTGGTCGTCGCTCACCACCACCCGGATGGCGGGCTCGGTCATGCCGGCAGCCTCAGCTCGACGGTCGTGCCGCGGCCGGGAGCCGAGTCGACCCTCAGCGTCCCGCCCAGCGAGGCGGCCCGCTCGTGCATCGAGGTCAGGCCCAGGCGGCGGGCGCGCATCGCCCGGGCCTCGGGGTCGAAGCCGCGCCCGTCGTCGGACACCCGCAGCACCACGCCCGAGCCCGAACCGTCCGGGCCGAGGCTCACCACCACCCGGCTGGCCCGGGCGTGGCGCAGGGCGTTGGTCACGGCCTCCTGGGCGATGCGCAGCACTTGGTGCTCGGCGTCGGGGTCGAGCTCGACGTCCTCGCCTATCTCCAGATCGACGGGCACGTCGTGGGCGCGGCCCGCCACGGTGAGCTGGTTGACCAGCGTGGCCGCCAGCCCGTCGCGCTCCAGGTCGGCGGGGCGCAGTCCCTCCACCGTGGTGCGCAGCTCGGTGGAGACCTGCGCGGCCAGCGCCCGCACGGTGGCCAGCGCGTCCGACGCGGCCTCGGGGTCGCCGGGGAGCAGCCGGGTGGCGGCCTCGGCCGCGAGCTGGAGGCTGAACAGGGACTGGCTCATGGCGTCGTGCAGCTCGCGGGCCAGCCGGCCCCGCTCCTGGACCAGCGCCAGCTCGCGGCTGTCCTCGAACAGCCGCGCCTGGTCGATGGCGATGGCCGCGTGCGAGGCCAGCAGCACCACGGCCGCCTCGTCGCTCGCGGTGAAGCCGCCCCCGCCCTGCTTGTCCGTCAGGTAGAAGGCACCGATCACGTCTCCGGCCGACACGATGGGCACCCCCAGGAACGTGCGCATGCGGGGATGGGCCGAGGGCCACCAGCCCCGGAAGCGGGGATCCCGCGTGATGTCGTCGGTGCGGTAGGGCGAGGGATCCGACAGCATGGCGTCGAGCATCCCGTGGGTGCGGGGGAGCGGGCCCAGCTGGGCGACCAGCTCGTCGCTCATGCCCACGGTCACGAACTGCGCGAACTCGTCGCCCTCGGCCTCGGGCACCCCGATGGCCGCGTAGCGCGCCCCGACGAGCGCCCGGGCGCATCCGGCCAGCTGCTGCAGCACCCGCTCCAGCGACGACCCCAGCGTGACGGAGCGCATCGCGGCCGACAGGGCGGCCAGCACCGCGCCCGTCGCCTCGGGGTCGTATCCCACTGCTGCCATCGTCAGGGAACCTACCGGCCGCCCTCCGTTGCCCGGCAACGCCAGGTCGTGGGGAGCCTCAGTTCTCTCCCAGCTCGCGGGCGGAAGCGGTGGCCTTGGCGGGGGCCTCGTCGAGCCGGTCGGGCCAGTACGGCGGCGGGTAGACGAGCTTCTGGTCGCCCGAGGGCTCTGCCCGCTCGTCGCCCACCGGCTCGGCGTAGAACTGCGCGATCCAGCGCCGGAACTTCGTAAACGGGCCGTCGTTGTCGATCAGCGCCGGGCGCACCAGGTGGGCCTTGTGCTCCCAGATGGGCTTGTCCTCCCGCACCTGCTTGTCGACCTCGGCCACGAACGCCCGGCCCACGCCCTGGGTGGCGGCCTCGTCGCCCAAGGACTTCACGGCGAAGTTGAAGCGCACGATGCAGCGCTCGTGGTCGATGGGCGTGGTGACCGCGTAGTTGACGGTGTCGATGATGCCCGAGAACAGCACCTTCGAGATCCCGGGGCCGTGGGCGTGGGTGTCGATGCGGCCCTCGATGACACCCCGGGGCGTGGGGAACTTCTGGGCCGAGCGCATGATCGCGTGCGGGAAGCCGGTGGTGTACTCCTCCATGACCGGCACCTCGGCGGTGTTGTGGACGTAGCGGAAGTGCGCCGAGTCCACCGCGTTCTCGGCCATCTCCTGCAGGGCGGCGTCGATCTCGTAGTGGGTCTGGCCCACGAGCGCCCAGTCGGGATGGCCGTTCAGCTCGGGCTCCTCGGGCACGTCCCAGAGCGGCTCGGCGTCCTCCGGGTGGTACCAGGCCAGCACCACTCCGTTGCGCTCCAGCGTGGGGTAGGTGTGGAGCCGGGCCTTGCGGTTGAGCCGCTCGCTGTAGGGGATGGCCGTGTTGGTCCCCTCGGCGTCGAACTGCCAGCCGTGGAACGGGCAGCGGATCTCGCAGCCCAGGACCGTGCCGCCGTGGCCCAGGTGGGCGCCGAGGTGGGGACAGAAGGCGTCCTGGAGGTGGAACGCGCCGTCGGTGTCACGCCATCCCACCAGGTGCCGGGCCCAGTAGTAGAGGGGCCTGGCCTCGCCCACCGGGAACTCCTCCGGGTAGCCCACGCAGAACCAGCCGAAAGGGAGGGGGAAGGGGTAGCGGTGCGACATGACTGCTCCTCGGTCCGGATCCCAGACTAGAACACGTTTCAATTACGGTCGAGCCGCGCTCAACGTGGGCAAACGGACCTGAAAAGCGTCGGGACGGTGGTCGTTCGGTGAAACATCTACCTCTCACCGTCTGACATAGTGGGTCTCCATGGGTACAACCTCTTCACCGTCGACCGCCAGCGGTGGAACCCCTGACTTCACGATCGTCCTCAGGGGCTACGAGCGCACGCAGGTCGACATGTTCATCGAGCGGCTGCACGCCCGCATCGACGAGCTGACCGACGC
>DASRJN010000531.1:0-12075 GCA_035649455.1 Acidimicrobiales bacterium | reverse complement strand
GTGTAGCCGTCGACCGAGCGCCCGACGAGCTGGTCGGCGCTTCGCCGCGGCCGGGCCCGGTCCAGCAGGTCGCGCACCGGGACGCCGAGCCAGCGGGCGTTGCCCACCAGGTCGCCGCCGACGGGGTTGGAGACGCAGGTGAGGGTGACGTCGGCCTCGACCAGGTCGAGGTCCAGCAGCTCGTCGAAGGTCAGCTCGAACGGCTCGTCGACCAGGCCGGACACGCGGAGCGTCCAGTCCTCGGCCCGCACCTGGGGCACGATCAGCGCTGTGTCGATGCGGTAGAAGTCGGCGTTGGAGGTGACGAACGGGGCGACGCCCTCGACGCCGACCTCGGCCCCGGCCGGCACCGGGGGGAGCGGGCGGGCCGGCCGGGGCAGGGAGACGTTGGCACGGGACTCGGCGGCGCTGAAGCGGCTGCGGAGCGCCCGGCCGCCCGCCCCGGCGAGGGCCGCGCCGGCGGCCACCGCCGCGGTCACGCCCAGGAACGCCCGGCGGGAGCCGGCCCCACCCAGGCCCGGGGGCCTCCCCGCGCCGCCGGCAGGGGGGGTGCCGGCGGCGTCGGGGACCCGTGCGGCATCTGGCCGGGGAACCAACAGCCGCAGGGACAGGGCGCCCACCGCCCCGGCCGCCAGGCTGGGCAGCGCGGCGGGAAGGGAGGCGTTGGGCGCGGCCAGGGCGGCGAGGGCGCCGAGGAGAGCGAAGCCGGCCATGCCCGCGGTCCCCACCCACGGGCGCCGGCGGGCGAGCACGCCCAGCAACGCGCCGAACACGGCCGAGAGGACGAGCGTGCCCACGACCAGGGCGAGCTTGTCCTGGCGGCCGAACGTCTCGATGGCGAAGCGCTCGACCGGCGTGGGCACCTGGCGGATGACCTGGCGGGCGACCGCCTCGACCGGCGACGCCAGGCGGGCTTGGAGCCCGGCCACCAACTCCCCCACCCCGAGCGCCAGCCCGGCGCTGACCAGACCGGCCAGCGCCGAAGCCGGCGCGCCGCGGCCCCCGGTCGAGTGACGCAGCTCGACGGCGGGTGGCGGGGGCGGCGACGCAGGCGGAGCAGCGGTGGAGGACATGACGTCGCGTATCCGGCGCGGCGGTGCTGGACGGATGTCCGGGGAGCTACACCACGTCGCCGGCGCCGGTCAGGCCCGAGGGCGAGGGAGATCCGCCCTCGGGCTCGGCGCTGATGCCGACGCGGCTGGTGCCCTCGGGCAGGTTGATCGCCACCGAAGTGTCGGAGCCGTCGCCCAGCAGGCCGAGGGAGACCGGCGGCGTGCCTTCGTTCAGCGACCACAGCTGGTAGGCCCGACCGGCGGGCAGGACGCCGGCGCCGTCGAGGGCGATGTAGGTGCGGTCCCCGCTGTCGACCACCCGGGCCACCTCGGTGCCGTCGAGCGCCGTCAGCACCCCGAGGGTGCGCTCGGCCTGCTCGCCCGAGCGCGGCCCGCCGGCGTCCTGGATGGCGGCCACGAGCTCGGGACCCACGGCCACCGCCGCCACCAGCGCGGCAGCCGCCGCGGCCACGCCGACGAGCCGCCGCCGCGAGGCACGGCCCGGGCGGGCCTGGGTCGCCCGGGCGCGGGCCTCACCGAAGTCCACCGGCACGACCACCGGGTCGGCCGGGGGGGCCGTGTTGGCCTCGATGGCCCCCCACAGATAGGGCGGCGGGTCCTCGTCGGCCACGAGGCCGGCCAGCAGGGCCCAGTCGGAGGCCAGCTGCTGGCGGCACGCCTCGCAGGACACCAGGTGGCTCTCGATCATGGCGCGCTCGTGGCGGTCGTCGATGGCGTCGACCGCGTAGGCGGCCAGGTCGTCGAGCGGATGGCTTCGGGCGGCGGCGGTCACAGCGTCACCCCCTGGGCCTCGAGCGCCCGCCGCAACCCGATGAGGCCGCGGCGGATGCGGGTCTTCACCGTGCCCTCGGGGTGGCCGAGCAGCTGGGCGGTCTCGCGGTAGCTGTGGCCGCCGAAGTACGAGAGCACGATGACCTCGCGCTCCTCGGGCGAGAGCTGGTCGACCGCCCGGCGCACGTCCTCGGTGAGGGCGGCGGCGTGGACGGTCGCCTCGACGTCGGGCTCGGGGACCGGCGCGAGCTGGCCCTCCCGTTCCTGGCGACGCTGGCGGGCGGTCTCCGAGCGGACCGTGTCGACCGCACGGGCGTGGGCCTGGGCCACCAGCCAGGGACGCAGCTTGCCCCGGTGGGGATCGAAGCGCCCCGGCCGCCGCCACAGGTCGGCGAACACGGTCTGGCTCACATCCTCGGCCAGGACGCGGTCGTTGCAGACCCGGCGGGCCACCGCCCACACCGCGCCCGCGTAGCGGCGGTAGATCTCGGCCAGCGCGCGCTGGTCCCCGGCGGCCACGGCTCGCACCAACTCGTCGTCCGCGGCTTGGTTCGCCACGGCCCCGGGTCGCGAGCGCGATCGGACCCGGGAGCGGGAGGTGGGCATCGCTGCGGGGTTCCCGGAGACGCTCGTCATGCCGCCTGTGATTCGACGCCGCGCGCGGGGTGGATGTGGCCCGCTCATGGAATTGCTGTGGAACATCGCCGCAGTCCTGGCACGATGGTCGGCCATGTTGTCGGTCCGCGGGCTCACGATCGATGTCGGCGGCACCCTCGTGGTCGAGGGTGCCGGCTTCACCGTCCGCGCCGGCGACCGCATCGGCCTGGTCGGACGCAACGGCGCGGGCAAGACGTCGCTGCTCAAGGTGCTGGGGGGCATGGCCGAGCCCAAGACCGGCGTCATCCAGCGTCCCGATGCCTTCGGCTACCTCCCTCAGGACCCGCGGCTCGACACCATGGCGCCCGACGTCACGCCGGTCGGCCACGTGCTGGGCGGGCGGGGCCTGGACGAGCTGGCCGCCCGCATGGACGAGCTGCACCGCAAGATGGAGGCCCAGCCGGGCGACGAGCGCCTGGTGGCCCGCTGGAGCCGGGCGCACGACGCGTTCGACCACGCGGGCGGCTACGCGGCCGAGTCGGAGGCCCGCACGCTGCTGGCCGGCCTGGGCCTGCGGACCGACCGCGTCGACGGCGAGATCCGGGCCCTGTCCGGTGGTGAGCGCCGCCGGGTGGAGCTGGCCCGCATCCTGTTCTCGGGCAGCGAGCTTCTCCTCCTCGACGAGCCCACCAACCACCTCGACAACGACGCCCGCGAGTGGCTGCTCGACTTCCTGCGGGCCTACCGGGGTGCGCTGGTGGTGGTGAGCCACGACCTGGAGCTGCTGGACGAGTCGATCACCCGGGTGCTGCACCTGGACCGGCCGGGCGAGGCCGATGTGGGCGAGGTGACCGAGTACAAGGGCACGTACTCCGAGTACAAGGTGGCCCGGGCCCGGGACGAGGCCCGGCGGGCCAAGATCGCCGCTCGCCAGCAATCTGAGATCGCCCGCTTGCAGACGCTCATCGACCGCTGGGGGGCCAAGGCCAGCAAGGCCGCGTTCGCCAAGTCCTTGGAGACCCGCATCGAGCGGATCCGCCGTGACGGCGTCGAGGCGCCCACCGCCCGCCGGGGCCTGCGGCTGCGGCTCCCGGACCCGCCGCCGTCGGGGCGCACCGCCCTCACCGCGCACGGCCTGGCCAAGTCCTACGGCCAGAACCCGCCGGTGTTCGAGCAGCTGGCGTTCGAGGTCGGGCGGGGCGAGCGGTTGCTGGTGCTCGGGCTCAACGGCGCGGGCAAGACCAGCCTGCTGCGCATCCTGGCCGGCGAGACCGAGGCCGACCGGGGCGCCCTGACCTGGGGCCATCAGGTCAGCGTCGGGTACTACGCCCAGGAGCACGAGGGCATCCGGGCGGGCGCGTCGGTGCTCGAGCACATGGCCGAGGCGTCCGCGGGCCAGCCCGAGCAGATCCGCCGGCGGCTGCTCGGCATGTTCGGGCTGTCGGGCGACAAGGTCCACCAGGACGCCTCCACTCTGTCGGGCGGCGAGAAGACCAAGCTGGCCCTGTCCCTGCTGGTGGCCGGGCGCCACAACCTGCTGCTCCTGGACGAGCCCACCAACAACCTCGACCCGCCATCTCGGGAAGCGGTGGCCGCCGCGCTGGCCAGCTGGGGTGGGACGATGATCATCGTCAGCCACGACGTGGGCTTCGTGCGCGACCTGGCCCCGGACCGCGCCCTGCTCATGCCCGACGGCGACGTCGACCACTGGTCCGACGACCTCCTGGACCTGGTCGAGCTGGCTTAGCCGACGGTTGTACCCCTGGGCCCGAGCGGCCCGCTGCCATGCAGCAAGAGCGGGAAGCACGTGTCGACCGTTGTACGGTCGACCGGAGTATGAACGTCCACCTGGTCGACGGCACCTACGAGCTGTTCCGCTACCACTTCGCCCCCAACAACCGGGACACGGAGAAGGGCGCCACCATCGGCGTGCTCTCCACGCTGCTCCAGCTGGTCTCGGACGGGGCCACCCACGTGGGGGTGGCCACGGACCACATCATCGAGTCCTTCCGCAACGACCTGTGGCCCGGCTACAAGTCCTCGGTGGGGATGCCCCGCGAGCTGCTGGCCCAGTTCCCGCTGGTGGAGGCGGCGATGCAGGTCGCCGGGTTCGTGGTGTGGCCCCAGGTCACCCACGAGGCCGACGACGGCATGGCCGCGGCGGCGCTCATGGCCGCGGCCGACGACCGGGTCGAGCGGGTGGTGATCTGCACGCCCGACAAGGATCTCGGCCAGTGCGTGGGCGGCAAGGTCGTCCAGCTCGACCGGCGCAAGGGCCAGTACTTCGACGCTGCCGGTGTGGAGGAGCGGCTGGGCGTGCCGCCCGCCTCGATCCCCGACCTGCTGGCACTGGTGGGCGACTCGGCCGACGGCTTCCCGGGCCTGCCCGGCTGGGGCGCCAAGTCGGCCGCCGCGGTGCTGCGGCGCTGGGGCCACCTGGAGGACATCCCCGCCGACCCCGTCACCTGGGACGCCGGCGTGCGCGGCGCGGCCAAGCTCAACATGGTGCTGCGCGACCAGTTCGAGCTGGCCCTGCTGTTCCGCCGCATCGCGACGGTCGAGACCGACGCGCCGGTCAGCGACAACGTGGACGAGCTGGAATGGACCGGTCCGCCTGACGAGGCCGCCTACGCATCGATGTGCGAGAAGCTCGGCGCCCCCGGCCTCGTGGGCCGGGCCCAGGCCGTAGCCGCTCGCGTCAACCGTTCTTAGGCAGGTCCTTGAACGGCGTGTTCTTGTCGAAGCCCGGTTCCTTGGGGAGGCCGAGGACCCGCTCGCCGATGATGTTGCGCTGTACCTGATCGGTCCCGCCGTAGATGGGCGGGCCCTGGGCGAACAGCGCCATCTCGGTGATGCCCGACAGGAAGGGCAGCCCGGTGGCGTCGTCGAGGGACTTACGGTCGTCGGGCTCGTAGGCGTGGAGCATGCCGTAGCCGCCCGCGATCTCGAGGCCGAGGTCGCGGGAGAGGCGCACGGTGTTGCTCATCAGCAGCTTGGAGATGTTGGGCAGGCCGGGGATGTCCGTGCCCGCGGCCATGGCCGCCTTGAGCCGCAGGTTGTTCATGCGGGCCAGCTCGCCGATGGTGTGGAGCTGCATGAGCTTCTGGCGGATCGCCGGGTTCTCGACCGCGCCGTTGCCCTTGGCCAGCTGGATGAGGCCCTTGGCCGAGGCGCCGAACAGGGTGCCGCCCCCGCCGCCCCTCCGGCCGCCGCTGGCGATGAAGTCGCCGGCCCGCCGGTCGAGGTCGCCGGCCACGGTGCCCGGGCTGGCCAGGGAGGCCGCCGCGCTGCCTCCGCCGGCGCCCAGGCTGGTCCGCTCGAACATCAATGTGGTGTTGGCCACCCGCCAGCCGTTGTTGAGGCCGCCGATGGCCGAGTCGTCGGGCACCCGGGCGTCGGTGAGGAACACCTCGTTGAAGAGCGAGCGGCCGGTCATCTCCCGGAGGGGGACGACCTCGACGCCGGGCTGGTGCATGTCGATCACGAAGTAGGTGATGCCCGCGTGCTTGGGCTGGTCCGGGTCGGTGCGGGCGATCAGCATGGCCAGGTCGGCGACGTGGCCGCCGGAGGTCCACACCTTCTGGCCGTTGACGATCCACTCCTCGCCGTCCTTGACGGCGCGGGTGTTGAGGCCGGCCAGGTCGGAGCCGGCGCTGGGCTCGCTGAACAGCTGGCACCAGGCCTTCTGGCCGGTGACGATGTCCCGCAGGTAGCGCTGCTTCTGCTCGTCGCTGCCGTGCACCGCGATGGTCGGCCCGGCGAGCATGAGCCCGAGGCCCCCGGGCGCGGGCAGGGCGCCGTGGTCGGCGATGGCCTGCTGCACCCGCACCCCGTCGGCCCGGTTCAGGTCCTTGCCGAACCAGTCGCCGGGCCAGGTCGGCACCGCCCAGCCGGAGGTCCCCAGGCGCTCCCACCACTCGGCGACCGTGAGGTCGGGGTCCCAGTTCTCGGCGAGCCAGTCCTTGACCTCGGCGACGACGTCGCCGCTGGTCTTGGTGCGATCGGCAGTGTCGGTCATGGAAACCCCTCGTGCCTCAGGTCGTAAGGGATGTGTACCCGGGCTACCAGGTGACCACGCGCTTGACCGCCGGGTCAAGTCAGGGTCATCGTCAGGAAGCACTCCCGAATATCAGCTTGAGCTCGGCGGGCGCGGCCTCGTCGAGCTGGTCGTAGGTGCACTCGGGAGGGGTCTTGTCCTCGCGCCAGCGGACCAGCCTCGACGCGTGGCGAAAGCGCCCGCCTTGCAGGTTCTCGTAGCGCACCTCGACCACCCGCTCGGGTCGGAGGGGCACCCAGGAGAGGTCCTTGGTGGCGTTCCAGCGGCTGGGAGCGCCGGGCATGCGGGTGCTGCCCTGATGGGCCTCGGCGATGGCCCAGGCGTGCCACGGGTGCTCCTCGAGGGTGACGTCCCGCAGGGGGGCGACCTCGTCCACCAGCTCCTTACGCTTGGCCGCGGCGAACGACGTGGCCACACCCACGTTGTGCAGGTTGCCGTCGTCGTCGTACAGGCCCAGCAGCAGCGATCCGATGCCTTCGCCGTCCTTGTGCCAGCGGAAGCCGGCCACCACGCAGTCGGCCGTGCGCTGGTGCTTGACCTTCAACATCGCCCGCTGGTCCTGGCGGTAGGGCGTGTCCGCGGCCTTGGCCACCACGCCGTCGAAGCCGGCGCCCTCGAAGCGGTGGAACCAGTCGGTGGCGAGATCGGCGTCGTCGGTGAGGGGCGTGACGTAGACCTGCCCGCGGTCGCCGGGCACCGACTCCTCCAGCAACCGGCGGCGCTCGGCGAACGGCTCGTCGCTCAGGTCGCGGTCGCCCAGGGCGATCAGGTCGAAGGCCACGAACGACGCCGGGGTCTCCTGGGCCAGGCGCCGGATCCGGGACGTGGCCGGGTGGATCCGCTGCTGCAGGGCGTCGAAGTCGAGGCCCTCGCCGGTCACCACCACCAGCTCGCCGTCGACGACGCACCGGTCCGGCAGCACCGCCCGCAGCGCCGGCAGCATCTCGGGGAAGTAGCGCGTCAGGGGCCGGTCGTTGCGGCTCCCCAGCTCGATCTCGTCGCCGTCCCGGAACACGATGCAGCGGAAGCCGTCCCATTTGGGCTCGTAGCGCAGCCCCTCGTCCCGCGGCACCTCGTAGATCGCCTTGGCCAGCATGGGCCGCACCGGGGGCATCACGGGAAGTTGCACGCGGCCGAGCGTAACCACCCAAGGCGGCCGGGCGGGGCGTGACAATTCGTTGACACTGCTCATGCGAGCGCGGATCGCACGCTAACTTGCCGCATCCGCGTCTGGGCGCGGGCGGGCTCCGCCGCTGGGGTGGGGCAGACGCAACAAGGAGAACCAATGACAATCAGGCGGGCGGTCATCGTGGCCTCGACCGGCCTCGTGCTCACTGCCGCGCTCGTCGCGGCCCCCGCGAGCGCGCAGGAAGGGCCCTTCGCTCCCATCAGTCTCAACCCGACCAGCGGTCCCCCGGGGACGGTCATCACCGTGAGCGGTGAGGGCTGCGGGGAACCCGGCTTCCCCGGCTCGGTCGAGGCGTACTTCGGCAACGAGGAAGAGCTCCTCGCCCAAGGCGCCGGCGATGCCGCGAGCGACGGCACCTGGAGCGTCCAGGTCACGGTGCCGGACGCGCTCGACCCGGCGCCGCTCTACCTCGTCACCGCCACGTGCTTCGTCGACAGCGGCGACGGGCCCCAGCCGGACCTCGACTACGACATCGTCGAGTTCGACGTCACCGACGGCACCGTCACCCCGCCGGTCACCCCGCCGACGACCCCGACCACCCCGACCACCCCGGCCACCCCGCCGGTCGCCCCGGCGGCCACGCCCGTCCCGGGCGACCCCAACCACGCCGGTTGACCAACGAGTCCGGCGCCCCGCTCCCGCCCTCACCGGCCGGAGTCGGGGCGCCGGGTCGCGTTCAGGGGTTGATGGTGACCGGCGTGCCGAGGGGTAGGTAGCCGACCATCTCTGTGATGGCCTCGTTGGTCAGGCGGATGCAGCCATGGCTGACGTCCGTGCCGATCGCGGACGGGTCGTTGGTGCCGTGGATCCCGATCACCCCGTCGCCGCCGTTGAAGCTCTCCAGCACGTTGGAGAAGCCCGACAGCCCGTAGACGTAGACCCCGTAGGGCCCGTTCGGGGTGGGCGGCTGGATCAGCTCCTTGATGTAGTACCGGCCGCCGGGGGTGGGAGTGTCGGCCGTGCCGACCGCGATGGGGTACTGGGCGATCTGTGCCGTGTCCTGGAAGATCGTCAGCGTGTGGGCGGCCAGGGCGACCTCGATGCGGTAGGGGTCGCTGAGCAGGCTGACGTCGGCCGCCCGGATCCAGCCGGTCGAGCCGTTGGGCCGCACGGGCAGCAGCACCTGCAGCCAGTCGCCCAGGCGCTGCTCCACCAGGAACACGAGCGGGGCGCCGTTCTCGGTGGGGCTGTCGAGCTCCGCCGTGGGCTGGTCCTCCGCCGCGGTGGCGAACACCTGGACGCCGGCGCCGAGCGCCTGGGCCACCAGCGACCCCGTAGCGGCCGGCGCCGCGGTCGTGGTCGTGACCGCCCCGTCGAACGGCTCGGGCCGCGACGGCCGCGTCGTGACCGCCGCGTCGCCACTGGAATCGCCACCACACGCCGTCGCCGCCACCAGCGCAGCCAGCGCCAGGGCCCCCAGAACCCGCCTGCCCGCGATCATCGGACCGAAGCTAGTGGGCGCCACCAGCACCGCACGACACGGCCAAAGGCTCAGCCCAGGGCGGGCCGGCGGGGTGCGAGCGTCGAGCGCGAGCTAGCTTTCCGCCAGCACGTTCGGGCACGGAACGTCCCGCCGCCGCACGGACGCAGCAAGGAGACGTCATGACTGTCAGGCTGGCGGCCCTCGCGGCCTCAACCGGCCTTGCGCTCGCAGCCACGCTGGTCGCAGCCCCCGCGGATGCGCAGGAGCCGGAGCCGGAGCTCCTGCCGCTCACCATCACGCCGACCAGCGGGCCCGGCGGGACGGTCATCCGCGCCAGCGGCACCGACTGTGCTCCGCTGCAGCCCTCCGCCGCCTTCATCCAGGTGTACTTCGCCGACGAGGACGAAGTCTTCGCCGCCGTCGAGGGCACCGTCTCGGACAACGGCACCTGGTTGCGGGAGATCCCGGTGCCGGGCGATGCCAACCCGACCGCCGCGTACTCGGTGTTCGCCACCTGCTTCGTGGACATCGGCGACTCCACCGAGCGGGCGGCGGAGTACGAGGCCCAGCCGTTCTCCGTGTCCGGGCCGGCGGCGGCGCCGGCCGCGCCGGTCCCGGGCGCCCCCGTGTTCACCGGCTGAGCACGGCGCGGTGCTCAGGGATTGATGTGGACCGGCGTCCCGAGCGGTAGGTAGCCCACCAGCTCGGTGATGGCGTCGTTGGTGAGGCGGATGCAGCCGTGGCTGACGTCGGTCCCGATGGTGGACGGGTCGTTGGTGCCGTGGATGCCGATCACGCCGTCGCCCCCGTTGAACTCGTCGAGCACGTTGGAGAAGCCGGACAGCCCGTAGGCGTAGGACCCGTACGGCCCATCGGGGCTCGGGGGCTCCAACAGCTCCTTGATGTAGTACTTGCCCCCCGGGGTCGGGGTGGACGCGGTGCCCACGCCGATGGGGTGCTCGGCGATCAGCTGGTCCCGCTCGTAGACCGAGAGCTGGTGGGCGGCGAGCGCGATCTCGATGCGGTAGGGGTCGGTGGCCACCTGGACGTCGGCCGCACGGATCCAGCCCGTCGACCCGTTGGGCCGCACCGGGAGCAGGACCTGCAACCAGTCGCCCTGGGACTGCTCGACCAGGAACACGAGCGGGGCGCCGTTCTCGTTGGGGCTGTCGAGGGCGACCGTCGGCTGGTCCTCGGCGGCGGTCGCGTAGACCTGGACAAGGTCGCCCCCGGCCTGGGCCACCAGCGAGTCGCCGGTAGCCGGCTGGGTGGTGACCGCCGCAGTCGTCTCCACGCCGGTCTCCGGGCTCGCCTGGTTCCCTTCGGAGCCGCCCCCGCACGCTCCGACCAGCGCCAGCGCGCTCAGCGCCAACGCACCGGAAACCCGTCTGGCCGTGCTCATCCGAGCGACGGTAGCTGGTGCCTTCGACCGGGTAGAAGCGCGCAATGCGTGTGATTTACGGGCATCCGATGGTCACCACTACCGTGGGCCCATGGTCGAACGTCCTATGAGCGACAAGCTGGCCGACCTGGCCAAGCGCAAGGAGGCAGCGTTCGCCCCGGGCACCGACCGGGCCCGGGAACGCCAGCACAGCCGGGGGAAGCTGCTGGCCCGGGAGCGTCTCGACCACCTGCTCGACCCCGGCTCGTTCCACGAGCTGGACCTGCTGGCCCGCCGGCCCGCGGAGTCCGAGTTCGAGGAGCGGCCCTACACCGACGGCGTGATCTGCGGCTGGGGCACGGTCGACGGCCGCAAGGTGTTCGTGTTCTCCCAGGACTTCACCGTGTTCGGCGGAGCGCTGGGCGAGGTGTTCGCGGCCAAGATCCACAAGCTCATGGACCTGGCGCTCAAGACCGGTGCGCCCGTCGTGGGCCTCAACGACGGCGCCGGCGCCCGCATCCAGGAGGGCGTGGTCAGCCTGGACAGCTACGGCGGCATCTTCTACCGCAACGTGCAGTCGTCCGGTGTGGTGCCCCAGATCAGCGTGATCATGGGCCCGTGTGCGGGCGGCGCCGTGTACTCGCCGGCCATGACCGACTTCGTGTTCATGGTCGAGGACACCTCGTACATGTTCATCACCGGCCCCGACGTGGTGAAGACGGTGACCGGCGAGAGCGTGACCCAGCAGGAGCTGGGCGGCGCCATCGCCCACGCCTCCCGCTCGGGCGTGTGCCACTTCACGTCGGCCGACGACGCCGCCTGCCTCGAGGACGTGCGCTACCTGCTCGGGTTCCTCCCCTCCAACAACCTGGAGGAGCCGCCCGCGGTGGCCACCGACGACGACCCGGAACGGCTGTGCCCCGAGCTCAGGGACATCATCCCGGCGTCGTCGAACCAGCCCTACGACATGCACAAGGTGATCGAGGCGGTCGTCGACAACGGCGACTACTTCGAGTACGCAGCCCGCTGGGCGCCCAACATCCTGTGCGCCTACGCCCGGCTCGACGGCCACGTCGTCGGCATCGTCGGCAACCAGCCCATGCACCTGGCCGGCGTGCTCGACATCGAGTCGGCGGAGAAGGCAGCCCGCTTCGTACGCACCTGCGATGCCTTCAACGTCCCGCTGCTGTCGTTCGTGGACGTGCCCGGCTTCCTGCCCGGGGTCGACCAGGAGCACGGCGGGATCATCCGCCACGGGGCCAAGCTGCTCTACGCCTTCTGCGAGTCGACCGTGCCCCGCATCCAGGTCGTGACCCGCAAGGCATACGGCGGCGCCTACGTGGTCATGAACTCGAAGTCGATCGGTGCCGATCTGGCCTTCGCCTGGCCCTCGGGCGAGCTGGCGGTGATGGGACCCCAAGGGGCGGTCGAGATCGCCTACCGCCGGGAGATCATGGAGGCCGACGACCCCGACACCCGCAAGGCGGAGCTGGTGGAGGAGTACACCGAGCGCTTCGCCAACCCGTACCAGGCGGCCGAGCGGGGCTACCTCGACGACGTGATCGATCCGGCCGAGACGAGGGT
>DASRJN010000530.1:0-8494 GCA_035649455.1 Acidimicrobiales bacterium | reverse complement strand
GTGGCTAGAACCGGCCAGACGATGACCGTCGACGAGTTCCTCGCGCTGGGAGAGGCGCCTTTCAAGTACTGGCTCGTCGAAGGGCGCCTGGTCGTGAACGAACCGAAGCTGCCGCACCAGATCGCGGTGGGCAACATCCTCTACGCCTTGGACTCGTGGCGTCGCGCGACGCCTGGCCGGGGCCACGTCGGCATGCCGGCCGACTTCATCCTGGACGATCGCAACATCTACGCCCCCGACGTGTGGTGGGTCCGCGAGGAGCGCAAGCCGCGCCCGGGCGACCTCGACCTCGACGGCCTGCCCGACATCGTGGTCGAGGTCCGCTCGCCCTCCACCTGGCGCCACGACCTGGGGGCCAAGCGGGCGCACTACGAGGCGTCCGGCATCGCCGAGCTGTGGCTGGTCGACACCGGCACCTGCGCGGTCATGGCCCACCGGCGGTCGAGGCCCACCGCCCCCACCTACGACGTGGTCGACACGCTGGCCGGCGACGACGCGCTCACATCGCCGCTGCTGCCCGGGTTCGGGGCGGCGGTGGCCGGGCTGTTCGTCCCGTGACCGCCCCAGGCCCGCGCGCCCTCGGGCGCGGCGTGATCGTGACCGCGGGCGACCCCGTCCCGGACCCATGGGCGGGGGCCGAGGTCGTCACCGTCGACGACGCCGTCCTGGCCGACCCGGCGGCGGCCGTGGCCCGGCTGCACGAGGCCTGGGCCTCGCGCACGCCGGTGGTCGTGGCGCTGGCCGTGGACCCCGGACGCTTCCGGGCGCCCCGGTCGTACGCCGACGACGAGATCGGGCCGACCTGGCTGCTCGACGCCGGGTTCACGCCCGAGCACGACCGGCTGCACTTCCTGGTGTGGGCCAACACCTTCGACGCCCGCCAGCCGGGCGACCCGGTGTGGTGGTGGGCCCGCAAGGCCGCCCGCCTCGGCGCCTCCCCGGCGCCCCCCGGCGCGGACGGCGACGTGGTCCTGCCGACCGGCGACCTCGCCTGGGTCGACGGGGGTCCACGCGGCGACCGGCACGAGGGAACGGTCGTCCACGCGGAGTCGGTGGAGGCCGGGCACCTGTCGCCCGTCCCGCCCGCCACCGCACCCACGTCCGACCTGGCGCCCGACCAGCTGGCGGCCGTGACCCACGGGTCCGGGCCGGCCCGGGTCATCGCGCCGGCGGGGTCGGGCAAGACCCGCGTGCTCACCGAGCGGCTGCGCCACCTGGTGGTCGACCGCGGCTACGAGCCGGAGGCCGTCGTGGCCGTGGCGTACAACCGCAAGGCCCGGGACGAGATGGTGGACCGCACCACCGGCGTGGGCGGCCGCATCCTCACGCTCAACGCCCTGGGCTACGAGATCGTGGCTGCGGGACTGGGCCGCCGGCCCGAGGTGCTGGAGGTCCGGGACGTCCGCCGCATCCTGGAGCCCCTGGTGCCGCGGGGCGCCCGCCGACTCAACACCGACCCGCTGGCTCCCTACGTCGAGGCGTTGTCGGCCGTGCGCCTCGGCCTGCGCAGTCCCACCGACGTCGAGGACGAGCGGGGCGACGTCCCCGGGCTGGCCGAGGCGTTCCCGGCCTACCGGGACGCGCTGGCGTCCCGGGGGGTCATCGACTTCGACGAGCAGGTGCTGCTGGCGGTCGAGATGCTGCTGCGGGAGGGGGAGTTCCGCCGGGCCCAGCAGGCTCGCCACCGCCACCTCCTGGTCGACGAGTTCCAGGACCTGACGCCCGCCCACGTGCTCCTGGTGCGGCTGCTGGCGGCCCCCGCGTTCGACGTGTTCGGCGTCGGTGATGACGACCAGGTGATCTACGGCCACGCCGGCGCCTCGCCCCGTTTCCTGACCGACTTCGAGCGCTACTTCCCCGGGGCGCACGCCCACGCCCTCGAGGTCAACTACCGGTGCCCGCCCGACGTGGTGGACGCCGCCCGCCACCTGCTGACCCGCAACCGGGTGCGGGTCCCCAAGCAGATCCGCGCCGCCCGGGCCGGGGGCGACAGCGGGCCGGCGCTCGACGTCCGCCGTCACCCACCCGAGGCCGGCGCGGCCGAGGCGGTGGCCGTGGTGCGGGGCTGGCTGGACGAGCCCGGGGAGGCTCCCGCCGGCGTGGCCGTCCTGACCCGGGTCGGGTCGTCGCTGCTCGGGCCCCACGTGGCGCTGGTGGAGGCGGGCGTGCCGGTGTCGTCGATCCTGCGCCCGGACGTGCTGGCCCGCACGGGCGTGCGGGCCGCGCTGGCGTACCTGCGCATCGCAGCCGAGCCCGAGCGCCTCGACCCGGCCGACCTCGGCGAGGTCCACCGGCGGCCGAGTCGCGGGCTGCCCCGGTGGATCGACAAGTGGCTGGGCCGGTGCCGGTCGATCGAGGACGTCGAGCGGGCCGCCGACCGCATCGACGACCTCAAGGTCTCGGCCAAGCTCAGCGAGCTGGCGGCCGACCTGCGCCAGCTGGGCGAGCGGGCCCGGGGCGCCACCACCCGCGAGGTGCTCGAGCACGTGCGCGACGACGTCGGCCTGGGCCGGGCGGTCGACCTGCTGGACGCATCGGGCGGTGGCGAGGGGCAGTCGCACCGCGACGACCTCGACGCCCTGCTCCAGGTGGCCGACCTCCACCCCGACGCGGCGGGGTTCGAGCCGTGGTTGCGCTCGGCGCTGTCCCGTCCCGACGACGAGGCCGGGGTCGTGCTGTCGACCATCCACCGGGTCAAGGGCCGGGAGTGGCCGCGGGTGCTGGTGTTCGGGGCGACCGACGGCCTGATGCCCCACCGCCTGGCCCAGGGCCGGGCCGCGGTCGAGGAGGAGCGGCGGGTGTTCCACGTGGCCATCACGCGGGGCATCGGGCGGGTGGCGGTGCTGGCCGATGCATCGCGGCCGTCCCCGTTTCTCGACGAGCTCGACCGCGACGCCACCCCCGAGGAGCTCGAGAAGGCCGACGCCGCGGCGGCCGCCGCCGAGCCGTCGGGCCCGGCGATCGCCCGGGCCCGAGGCCCGCGGGCGCCCCGGGCACCGTTGCCCGAGCTGTCGGGACCCGAGGCGGCGCGGGTGGAGGAGGCGCTGCGGGCATGGCGCAAGGAGCGCAGCCGGGCCGACGGCGTGGCTGCGTTCATCGTGATGAGCGACCGGCACCTGCTCGGCATCGCCGAGCGGCGGCCGGCCACGAAGGACGAGCTGGCCGTCTGCCCGGGGATCGGGCCGGCCAAGCTGGCGGCCTACGGAGACGAGCTGATCGCGGTCGTGGCTGCCGCCCGGAGCGTGCCCGACGGCAGCGAGGAGTAGCGTTCACGGGGATGACCAGCACAGACAGGACGCGGGGGCACGCCCGGCCCGGGCGGCCCCGGGGGCCGCGCCGGGATCCGGGCGAGCGGAGGGCCGAGCTGCTCGACGCCGCCGAGCGGGCGATCCGCCGGATCGGGCCCCACGCGTCGATGGACGAGCTGGCGGCCGAGGCGGGCATCACCAAGCCGATCCTGTACTCGCACTTCGGCGACAAGGCCGGTCTGGTGACGGCCCTGTCCGAGCGGGTGGCCGCCCGGATGAACCGCGCCATCCTGCGCGAGCTGTCCGCCCACCGCTCGCCCCGCGAGGTGGTGCGCTCGACCATCGCCGCCTTCTGCACGTTCATCGAGGACGAGCCCGAGCTCTACCGGTTCCTCGTCCAGTCGGCCATGTACCGGCCCAGCCGGGCGTCGAGCCGGGTGGCGTCGGGCATCTCCAACTCGATCGCCATCTCGCTCGGCGCCGCGCTGCGCCGGGCGGGCGCAGACTCGGGTGCGGCCGAGCCCTGGGCCTTCGCCATCGTGGGCATGACGTTCGCGGGCGCGGCCTGGTGGCTCGAGCGCCGCACCATGTCCAAGGACGATCTCGTCAACTACCTCACCCAGCTCCTGTGGTCGGGCCTGTCGGGCGCCGGCTTGGAGCAGATCCGGGACCAGACCCCGGATGCGCCGGCCGAGGTGGTCCCCCTGGACGCTCGCAAGCGGCGCCAGAAGTCCGGCGACTGACAGGGGACCAGCGGGGGTCACGCCACGAGCAGGCCCACGCCCAGCGTGGCCAGGCCGACGCCGAGGAACACCGCGCCCACCGGGATGAGCACGAACAGGCGGTTGGGCTCGGTCACGCCGCGTCCGGCGACGGACAGGAAGAAGCCGCCGGGCAGCAGCAGAGCGGCGATAGGGACGAACGAGCGGGCGATCCACTCGGCCGCGCCCGACAGCGTGGTCGCGTCCACCAGCACCTGGACCACGAGGGCCAGGATCAGGTACACGCCGGCGTGGGCGTGCCCGGCCCGGAAGAACGACTGCTGGAGGGGCGTGGCGGGCTGTGAGCCGCGCAGGATCCGGAGCAGGAGAGCGCCGCCGGACTCCACGGTGACGAGGCTGAGGAGGAGGATGCCCGCCAGGATCCTGGAGGCGTCGGAGAGTTCCATGTAGACACTGTCTACCGCCGGCGTAGACAGTGTCAACATCTAGCCGAGGTCGGGCGGTGTGCCAGTTGCCACAGCCACCAGCGCCACCAGGGCGTCGTCGATGAGGTCGACCAGCCCGTCCCGGTCGAGACCGTCCCGGCCGCGGGACAGCCAGTCGACCGTGACCTCCTCGGTGAAGGCCACCCAGCCCCGGACGGCCGGTCGCAGCCGGGGCTCGTCGATGTGCAGCAGGCCCAGCCCGACCAGGACCCGGTCGGTGAAGGCGCTGCGGGTGTCCTCGTACACCGCCAGCAGGTCGGGGTCGCCTCCCGCCGAGCCGCGGATGAAGGCCACGTAGGCGTCGCGGTTCTCGGTTAGGTGGTCCACGAACGCCTCGACGTTGGCCCGCAGGCTCGAGGCCAGCGTCGATCCCACCACCATGTCCGTGCGATCGAGCAGCTCCTGGGCCGCGGCCCGCGCCACGGCCACGTGGTAGTCCCGCTTGGTCGGGAAGTAGTGGAACAGCAGGCCGCGGCTGATGCCGGCCTCGGCTGCGATGTCGTCGATCGCGACCTTGTCGAGCGGCCGGGTGCTGAGCATCTTCAGCCCCAGCTCCACCAGCTGGGCCCGGCGCGCCGCAGGATCCAGCCGGGTACGGGGAGACTTCGCCACGCCACAATCCTATTGACGTGCACTCAACAAAGTGTGAATGATTGTTGAACAACGCTCAACAGGGGGACCGCGCGATGGGTAGGCGCGATTTCGACCTGTCCGGGACGCGTGCACTCGTGACAGGTGCCGGCAGCGGCATCGGTCGCGCCATCGCGCTCGAGCTGGCCCGCAAGGGCAGCCATGTGCTGGCCGTGGACCAGCACGGCGAGACGGCCGAGAAGACCGCGCTCGCCTGCAGCGAGATCGGCCCCGAGGCCCGCGACCTGACCTGCGACGTCACCGACAGCGAGGCCGTGCGAGACCTGGCGGGCCGGGTCGAGGCCGACCACGGGGGCATCGACGTCCTGGTGAACAACGCCGGAGTGGGCATGACGGGCCATTTCGTCGACATGTCGATCGACGACTGGCGCTGGATCCGCGCGGTCAACCTCGACGGCGTCGTCCATTGCTGCCACGCTTTCGGGCCCGGCCTCCTCGCCCGGGGGCGAGCGCAGGTCGTCAATGTCGCCTCGGCCCTGGCCTATACGCCCCGGTCGACCGAGGTCGCCTACGTCACCACCAAGGCCGCGGTCCTGGCGTTCTCGCAGTGCCTGCGGGCCGACTGGGCCGCTTCCGGCGTCGGGGTCACGGCGGCCTGCCCCGGCGTGATCAACACGCCCATCCTCGAGTCCACCCGCTTCGTGAACGCCGACGACGAAGAGGCCGAGGACGTGGCCGAGCGCGCGGCCAAGCTGTTCGCCGTGGGCCATTCTCCCGAGCTGGTCGCCCGCGATGTGGTGATGGCCATCCGGGTGGACAAGGCCGTGGTGCTGTCGGGCTTCGAGGCCAGGATGGGCTGGTACGGCCACCGCTTGCTGCCGGTGCGGGCCCAGCAGCGCATCGCCCGCCGGCGCGTCTGAGCGTGGCCACCGGCACGGGCAGGCCGGCGGTGCCCTTGGGGGGCGACCTCATGGTGCCGCCCGGCACCGACCTGGTGGTGAGCGCAGACGACGGCGCCCGCCTGTCGGTGACCATCGCGGGACCGCCGCCCGGCGACGGCCCTGCACCGGTGGTGCTGGCCCACTGCTGGACCGGCAGCCGCGCCGTGTGGGCGCCGGTCGCCCGCCGGCTGGTGGCCGCCGGCCACCGGGTGGTGCTGTACGACCAGCGGGGCCACGGCACGTCCAGCGTGGGCGCCGAGCCGATCTCGATCGACCGGTTGGGCGACGACCTGGCCAGCGTGATCGACCAGCTCGACCTGCGGGATGCCGTGCTCGCCGGCCACTCGCTGGGCGGGATGAGCGTGATGGCGTGCGCCTGCCGGCATCCGGTGCTGATGAAGGAGCGGGCCCGGGGCCTGGTGCTGGTGGCGACCGCGGCCCACGGCCTCTCCGGCCGGGGCCGGGACCGCTTCTGGCGCATGGTGCTGTGGCGGGATGGGGTCAACCGCCTGCTGGGGCATCCCCGCCTCGGCCGGCTGTGCGTGCGCGGCACGTTCGGCCACCGCCCGGCCAAGGCGCACGTCGAGGTCACCCGCGCCTTGTTCGTCGCCACCTCGCCCGGCGTCCGCCGTGACTGTGCCGTCGCCGTCGGGGAGATGGACCTACGGGCGCCCCTGCGCCTGGTGGAGACGCCGGCGGTCGTGGTCCTGGGCCGCCGGGACCGCCTCATCGTCAACCACCTCACCCGGGCCATCGTCGACCACACGCCCGGTGCCCGCCTGATCGAGCTGGCCCACGCGGGCCACATGCTCCCCCTCGAGCGGCCCGACGAGCTGACGGCGACCATCGGCGAGCTCGGCTCCTAGTCGACGGGCGGTGGCGTGACGACGGCCACGCACGAGTGAGCATGTGTACGCAGTTCTCAGTCGGGTGACGCGCCAATCTAATCTGACGGTATGTCAGATCCCGCTGTCCTCGTGGAGCGTGACGGTCCTGTCGTCACCCTCACGCTCAACCGCCCGGACAAGAAGAACGCGTTCAACTGCGAGATGCTCTGCCGGCTCTGCGATGCGTGGGACATGATCGACGCGGACGGCGGCGTGCGGGCGGCCATCCTCACCGGGGCGGGTGGGAACTTCTCGGCGGGCGCCGACCTCGACCGCCTGGTGGGGGCGCTGATGGCCGGCGAGCCCGCCGAGGACGAGTTCGAGGAGCGCATCCGCTCCGACTTCAGCCTGATCTACAAGGGCTTCCTCAAGGAGTACCGGACGGCGACGCCGATCATCGCCGCGGTGGAGGGCTACTGCTACGCGGGCGGCATCGAGATCCTCCAGGCCTTCGACGTACGCGTGGCCGCCGAGGGCGCCCGCATCGCGGTCAGCGAGGTGCAGCGGAGCCTGTTCCCGATGGGCGGCTCGACGGTGCGGCTGCCCCGCCAGATCCCCTGGACCGTGGCCATGGAGATGCTCATCACCGGCGACCCCATCACCGGCCGGCGGGCCTACGACGTGGGCCTGGTGGGCCACGTCGTCCCCGACGGCACCGCCCTGGCCAAGGCCCGGGAGATCGCCGACCGCATCGCCCGGAACGGACCGCTGGCCGTGCGCAACATCAAGGCAGCTGTGCTGGCGGCCGACGCCCTGCCCGAGGTCGACGCCTACGCCCGCGAGGTGGAGCTGGGCATGGAGGTCATGGGGTCGAAGGACGCCCGCGAAGGCCCGCGGGCCTTCCTGGAGAAGCGCGAGCCGAACTACACCGGTACCTGAGCGCAGCGGGCGCGGGCCTGGGTGATCGGCGGCGGCTCACCCGTCAGGCGCAGGGTGCCCATCAGCGCCAGCGCCGCGGGCCCCACCACCGCCTGCTGCGCCAGCGATGGCGGCCGCAGGCCGAGCATGTCCCGGGCCCAGACGGGCAGCAGGCCGATGGCGGCCTGGATCACCACCTGGTGCGCCGGGGCCAGCATGGGGTTGCCGTCGCGGATGGGCGCGGTGAGGAAGCCCACGGCGTCGATACACTGCTCGCCCGCCTCCAGCTCGGGCCGCAGGTCCCGGAAGTACGCCCGCAGCGCCACCCGGGTGCGGGGGATCCGCTCGGCGCCCAGCCGCTCGGCGATCACCCCCATCTCGTGCAGGTAGCGATCGGCCTGGTCGCCCCGCACCGGGAACGGGTTGAAGCGCTGGTGGGCCTTGAGGAAGTTGGCGACCTCGGTGGCGTGCACCCAGGCGACCAGGTCGGGGTCCGAGGCGGCGTAGGGCCGGCCGTCCGGCGCGGTGCCCCGCACCCGGCGGTGGATGCCCTTGACCAGCTTGATGAGCCGCTCGGCCGTCTCGGTCGAGCCGTAGGTGGTCCCGGTCACGAACGAGCCGGTGCGGGACAGGCGGCCCAGCGGGTCCTCGCGGTAGTTGGAGTGCTGGGCCACCCCGGCCATGGCCAGCGGGTGGAGGGTCTGCAGCAGCAGGGCGGACAGCCCGCCGATCAGCATCGACGGATCGGCGTGGACCCGCCAG
>DASRJN010000529.1:0-9036 GCA_035649455.1 Acidimicrobiales bacterium | reverse complement strand
GTTCCAGGCGACGCGGGGGTGACCGGTATCGTCGTGGGGTGCTCCGGTACCTCACCGCCGGCGAATCCCACGGCCGTGCCCTCGTCGTCATCGTCGAGGGCCTGCCCGCGGGCCTGGAGGTGACGGTCGAGGACATCGCCCGCGAGCTGGCGCGGCGCCGACTCGGCTACGGCCGCGGTCCCCGCATGCGGTTCGAGCAGGACGCCCTCACCATCGTCGGCGGGGTGCGCCACGGCCGCACGCTGGGCTCGCCGGTGGCCATCGAGATCGCCAACACCGAGTGGTTCCGGTCCGATCGCTGGCACGAGGAGATGGCGGTCGAGCCGGGCCACACCAAGGCGCCGCTCACCCAGCCCCGCCCGGGCCACGCCGACCTGGCGGGGATGCAGAAGTACGGCTTCAGCGACGCCCGCGACGTGCTGGAACGGGCCTCGGCGCGCGAGACCGCGGCGCGGGTGGCGGCGGGCGCCCTGGCCAAGGCTCTGCTCGCCCGGCTGGACGTCGAGGTGATCTCGCACGTGGTGCAGATGGGCTCGGTGCGCTCCAAGTCAGAGGAGCGCCCCGGCCCCGCCGACCTCGACCGCGTCGACGCGTCGGCGCTCCGATGCTTCGACCCCGTGGCCGAGGAGGCCATGGTCGAGGAGATCAAGGCCATCGCCAAGGCCGGCGACAGCCTCGGGGGGGTGGCCGAGGTGCTCGCCTACGGCGTGCCGGTCGGGCTGGGCAGCCACGTCCACTGGGACCGGCGGCTCGACGGGCTGCTCGCCCAGGCCCTCATGAGCATCCAGGCGGTCAAGGCGGTCGAGATCGGCGACGGCTTCGACGTGGCCGGCCGTCCCGGCAGCGAGGCCCACGATCCCATCACGTGGGACGCGGAGGCCGGCACCTACCGCCGCCTCACGACCCGGGCCGGCGGCATCGAGGGTGGCATGTCCACCGGCGAGCTGGTGGTGTGCCGGGTGGCGATGAAGCCCCTGGCCACGCTCAACCGCCCGGTGTTGACCACCGTCGACGTCGAGACCAAGGCCGAGACGGTCAGCTTCAAGGAGCGCACCGACGTCACCGCGGTGCCGGCCATGGGGGTGGTGGCCGAGACCATGGTGGCGCTGGTGCTGGCGGGCGAGGCGCTGCGCAAGTTCGGCGGCGACTCGGTGCCCGAGCTGGTCCGCAACGCGAGCGCCTATGCCGCGTCGCTGCGTGATGCCTGAGCGCCACGTCGTGCTGGTCGGGCTCATGGGCACCGGCAAGTCCACCGTGGGCCGGCGCCTGGCCCGCGACCTGGATCGCCCCTTCGCCGACCTCGACGAGCAGATCGAGCTGGCCGAGGGCGTCACGGTGCCCCGGCTGTTCCGCGAGCGGGGAGAGGCCGCCTTCCGGGCCGCCGAAGCCGCCCAGCTGGCCGGCCTGGTGTCCCGCCCCGCACCGCTCGTCATCGCCGCAGGCGGCGGGGTCGTGATCAGCGAAGCCAACCGCCGCCTGCTGGCGGCGACGTTCGTGGTGTGGCTGCAGGCCTCGCCCCAGTTCCTGGCCGCCCGCACCGACCCCACCCACCGGCCGCTCCTCGCCGGGGGCAACGCCCAGAGCCGCCTCGCTCGCCTGCTCGAGGAGCGGCGGGAGCTCTACGAGGAGGTGGCCGACGTGGCCATCGACGTCGAGCCGTTCCACGCGGTCGACGACAAGCCCAAGCGGGCCCTGGCCCGCCACATCGCCGAGCTGGCCGCCGAGCACACCGAGGTGCGGTCGTGATCACGGTGGACGTGCGCGCCGGGAGCGGCAGCTACCCGGTGCTGGTGGGCGCCGGGGCCCGGGACGACCTGCCCGCCTTGCTGGCCGCCGAGGTCCGGAGGGTGGCGCTGGTGACCCAGCCGGGGATCGACTTCGCGGTGGATCCGGGGCGCGAGCACCGGACCTTCGCCATCGGCGAGGGCGAGCATGCCAAGTCGCTGGCCACGGTGGAGGAGCTGTGCCGGGCCTGGTCCCAGTGGGGCCTGACCCGGAACGACCTGGTGCTCGCCGTCGGTGGCGGGGTGGTGACCGACACCGCCGGGTTCGCGGCCGCCGTCTACCACCGGGGCGTGGGCGTGCTCCACGTGCCCACCACCCTGCTGGGCATGGTGGACGCGGCCATCGGGGGCAAGACCGGCGTCAACCTGCCCGAGGGCAAGAACCTGGTGGGCGCGTTCTGGCAGCCCCGGGCGGTGGTGTGCGACACCGATGCGCTGGCGAGCCTGCCCGAGCGGGAGCGGCGCAGCGGTCTGGGCGAGATGGCCAAGTACCACTTCCTCACCGGCGACGACCTGCTGTCCCTACCGCTGGACGACCGGATCGCCGCCTGCGTCCGCATCAAGGCCGCAGTCGTGGCCGCGGACGAGCGGGAGGATCCGGCCGAGCGGCGGGGCCGGGCCATCCTCAACTACGGGCACACCCTGGCCCACGCGCTGGAGAACGCGGGCGGCTACGACCTCCGCCACGGCGAGGCGGTGGCCATCGGCCTGATCTACGCCGCGCAGCTGGCCTGGACCCTGGGCCGCATCGACGACGCCCGCGTGGAGGAGCACTACCGCGTGCTGGCCGAGTACGGCCTGTCGGCCACCATGCCCGCGGGAGCCGACGCCGAGTCGCTGCTCACGCTCATGGGCCGCGACAAGAAGGCCGTGGGCGGGCTGACGTTCGTGCTCGACGGGCCCGACGGGGTGGAGGTGGTGGCCGGGGTCGATCTCGGGGATGCCTCGGCTCCGCTGACCCGCATGATCTACGAGGCCGCCCGCGCGCGCCGGGCGGTGGGACCGTGAGCGAGCCGGTGCTCCTGCTGCTCAACGGGCCCAACCTGGGCCTGCTGGGCCGGCGGGAGCCCGAGATCTATGGCCACGCCACCCTCGACGACCACGTGGAGGCGGTCCGCGAGGCGGCGGCCAAGCACGGCCTCGCCGTGGAGCACGTCCAGTCCGAGCACGAGGGCGTCCTGGTGGAGGCGATCCACGCCGCCCGGGGCCGGTGCGCCGCGATCGTCATCAACCCCGGCGCCTTCACCCACTACGCCTGGGCCATCCACGATGCGCTCGCCGCCTTCGACGGGCCGGTGGTCGAGGTCCACCTGTCCAACCCGCAGCGCCGCGAGCCGTGGCGCCACACCTCGGTGGTGGCGCCGGTGGCAACGGGCACCATCGCCGGGCTGGGCGGGATGGGCTACGTGCTCGCCGTCGAAGCCGTAGCCGACCTCCTGGACCGCACGTAGCCTCGTCCGCGTGACCTTCGACCGCGCTTCGCTTCCCCCCATGGACGTGGCCGCCCGCGCCGACCGGCTGCGGTCGGGCTTCGACGCCGCCGAGTGCGACGCGCTGCTGGTCACCAACCTGACCAACATCCGCTACCTCACCGGCTTCACCGGGTCGGCCGCGCTGCTCCTGGTGGCCCCGGACGGGCTGGTGTTCGTGACCGACGGGCGCTACCGGGACCAGGCCGCCGACGAGCTCGCCGCGGCCGGGGTCGAGGCCGACATCCGGATCGGGCGCACCACCGAGGCCCAACGGGAGCTGCTGGCCAAGGCGGCCGGCGGGCTCGCCCGGCTCGCCCTGGAGGCCGAGGACGTGAGCTGGGCCCAGCAGCGCCGCTTCGACGCCGAATGGTTCGAGGCCGCCGAGCTGGTCGCCAGCACCGGCCTGGTGGAGGACCTGCGCGAGCTCAAGGACGCGGGCGAGGTGGCCCGCATCGAGGCCGCCTGCGGCATTGCCGACGAGGCGCTGGCCGCCGTACGTCACCGGCTGGGGGAGGGGGCGACCGAGGCCGAAGTGGCCCTGGAGCTGGAGTGGGAGATGCGCCGGCGTGGAGCCGACGGCCCGTCGTTCGAGACCATCGTCGCCTCCGGCCCCAACGGCGCCCAGCCCCACCACCGGGCCGGCGAGCGCCGCATCGGCGAAGGCGACCTGGTGGTGATCGACTTCGGCGCCCTGGTCGACGGGTACCACTCGGACATGACCCGCACGCTGGCGGTGGGCGCCCTCGACGGCACCCAGCAGCGCATGTTCGACGTGGTGCGCGAGTCCCAGGCCGCGGGCGTCGCCGCGGTGCGGGCCGGGGTCGAGGCCCAGGCGGTCCACGAGGTGTGCCGGTCCGTGATCCGTGAGGCGGGCTGGGAGGAGGCGTTCCTGCACGGCACCGGGCACGGCGTGGGCCTGGACATCCACGAGCCGCCTCGGATTTCGACCACAGCCACTGGTAGCCTGGCCGACGGCCACGTCGTCACGGTGGAGCCAGGCGTCTACCTCTCCGCTCACGGAGGCGTCCGCATCGAGGACACGGTCGTGGTCACCGCCGAGGGGTGCCGCCCGCTGACGCTGGCCCCCAAAGAGCCCGCCCTCTAGTCCCGAAGCACGCGCCCAGGAGCCCTACCGATGCCCGCCACCACCACCAACGATCTCAAGCGGGGGATGACCCTCGACCTCGCCGAGGGGTTGTTCCAGGTCGTCGACTTCCAGCACGTCAAGCCGGGCAAGGGTCCGGCGTTCGTCCGCACGACGCTGCGCAACGTGCGCTCGGGCGGCGTCCTCGACCGCACCTTCCGCGCCGACGAGCGGGTCGAGCAGGCCATGGTGGAGAAGAAGGACATGCAGTTCCTCTACCGCGACGGCGACGACTACGTGTTCATGGACAACACGACCTACGAGCAGACCCACGTGGGGCCGTCGGCCCTCGGCGACGCCACCAACTACATCGTGGACGGCTCGACCATGGTGCTGCAGTTCTACAAGGACGAGATCATCGGCACCGACATGGCCGCCGCGGTCGAGCTGACCGTGACCGACACCGAGCCCGGCATCCAGGGCGACCGGGTGTCGGGCGCCCGCAAGCCCGCCACGCTGGAGACCGGCCTGGTGGTGCAGGTGCCCCTGTTCGTCAACTCCGGCGAGCGCATCAAGGTCGACACCCGCACCGGCGAGTACCTCACCCGAGCGTGAGCCGGCATACCGTGGGGGACCTGGAGCCGAGCGAGGTGGAGAGCCGCCGGGGCGCCCGCGAGCGGGCGTTGGAGCTGCTGTACGAGGCCGAGGCCAAGGGCGTGGGGGCCGACGACGTGCTGGCGTCGCTGCCGGTGGCACCGGTCCCGCTGGCGGTCGAGCTGGTCCGCGGCGTCGAAGCCAACCGGGTGGAGATCGACGAGCGGCTGGGGCGGCTGGTGGCGCCTCGCTGGAGCTTGGAGCGGCTGGCCGCCGTCGACCGCGCCGTGCTGCGCATCGGCAGCTACGAGCTGGCCGAGGCACCCGACCGCACCCAAGCGGTGATCATCAACGAGGCGGTGGTGCTGGCCCGCCGGTTCGGCACCGACGACTCGCCCCGCTTCGTGAACGGCGTGCTGGCCGCGGTGGCATCCGAGGTCCGCCCGCCGGAGGAGCCCTGACGCTCGACCTCCCGGACCCGCCGCTCGCAGATCCCGAGGCCGGGATCGTGCTGCGGCCGTGGCGCCAGACTGCCGGCGACGCGGAGGCGCTGGCGACCGCCTGGCGGGCGGCGGGATCCCAGACCACCACCACCGATGTGGCCGCCCGCTGGATCGCGGGAGAGGCCGGTCGCCGGGCCGGTGACCGCGCCCTCGACCTGGTGGTGGCGGCCACCGGCGACGAGGACGCCGTGCTGGGGGAGGTCGGGCTGCGCAACTTCGACCCGGTGCGCGGTCGCGCCGAGATCGGCTGGTGGATCGTCCCCGACCGCCGCGGCGAGGGCTTGGCCACCGCCGCGGTGCGGCTGATGGCGGACTGGGCCCTCGGCCCGCCCTGTGACCTGGTCCAGGTGTGGGCGCGCATCGACCCGGCCAACCGTGCGTCGTCCCTCGTGGCCTCGCGGGCAGGCTTCACCTGCCTGGGCCTGGCGAGTGGCACGGAGGTGTGGGCGCTCGCTGCTACGCTCCGGTCCTGACCGTGAAGCGGGGCCGGCGAGCCCCAGACGGACAGAGAGATGGGGAGGTCCCCGAATGGCCGAACGCGAACGCCGAATCACGCCCCCATTCGGGGGCGTTTTCGTTGCCCGCACCCAAGTGCTCGACGCCGACGACGTCCGCCGGGCGCTGTGGCGCATGGCGCACGAGATCGTCGAGCGGAACCACGGGCTGGAGGACCTGATCCTCATCGGGCTCCAGACCGGCGGGGTGGCCTTCGCCGCCGGGCTGGCCGAGGCCCTGGCCAAGATCAACGGTGAGGCGCCGCCCCAAGGCACGCTGGACGTCGCCTTCCACCGCGACGACATTGGGCTGCGGCCGGTGCTGCCCACCGCGGTCACCGACATCCCCACCGACCTGACCGGCCAGGTGGTGGTGCTGGTCGACGACGTGCTGTACACGGGCCGGACCATCCGCGCGGCCCTCGACGCGGTGCACACCTACGGCCGGCCTCGAGCGGTGCAACTGGCGGTGATGGTCGACCGGGGTCATCGCGAGCTGCCCATCCGCGCCGATTACGTGGGCAAGAACCTGCCCACCCGCCGCGACGAGATGGTCAACGCCACGCTCGAGGGGGTCGAGCTGGGCGAGCTCCGCAAGGAGGGTCGATGAAGCACCTGCTGGGCGTGGCCGACCTGCCGGCCGAGGACATCGACCGCCTGCTCACCCTCACCGACAGCTTCGCCGAGGTCTCGCGCCGCCGGATGCCCAAGGTGCCGGCCCTCCAGGGCCGCACGGTCACCTGGCTGTTCTACGAGGACTCGACCCGCACCCGGCTCAGCTTCGAGCAGGCGGCCAAGCGGCTCTCCGCCGACACCCTGAGCTTCTCGGTGTCGACCTCGTCGGTGCGCAAAGGCGAGTCGCTGCGGGACACGGTCGAGACCATCGAGGCCATGGGGGTCGACTGCATCGTCGTGCGGCACCGCTCGGCGGGCGTGCCCCACCAGATCGCCGGCTGGGTGTCGGCCAGCGTGGTCAACGCGGGCGATGGTTGGCACGAGCACCCCACCCAGGCCCTGCTCGACTGCTACACGATCCGCGAGCACCTGGGCGGGCTCGACGGCCGCCGCATCGCCATAGTGGGCGACGTCAAGCACAGCCGCGTGGCCCGCAGCGACGCCTGGGCATTCACCACCATGGGCGCCGAGGTCACGCTGGTCGCGCCGCCGACGCTGCTGCCCCCTAGCACCGAGGGCTGGCCGGTGCGGGTCAGCCATGACCTCGACGGGGTGCTGGCCGACGTCGACGCGGTGTACCTGCTGCGCATGCAGCAGGAGCGGATGACCGAGGCGCTGATCCCGTCGCTGCGGGAGTACACCGCCTGCTACGGGCTGACCCGCCGGCGCGTGGACCTGCTCGGCGATAAAGCCATCGTCATGCACCCCGGGCCCATGAACCGAGGGGTGGAGATCGCGGCCGACGTGGCCGACCTGCCGCGCTCGGTCGTGATCGACCAGGTGCGCAACGGGGTGGCGGTGCGCATGGCTGTGCTGTTCGACCTGCTCGGCTCGGGCCGGGACCTGGAGGCCAAGTGATGAAGTCGATCGTCATCCGGGGCGGCGAGGTGGTCGATGCCACCGGCTCCCGCCGGGCCGACGTGCTGGTGGAGGAGGGCCGCATCACCGCGGTCGGGTCCGACCTGACGGCCGACGTCACCCTCGACGCCGGCGGCTGCGTGGTGGCGCCCGGCCTGGTCGACCTGCACACGCACCTGCGCCAGCCGGGCCAGGAGGAGGCCGAGACGGTCGAGACCGGGGCCCGCGCCGCGGTGCTGGGCGGCTTCACCGCGGTGCTGGCCATGCCCAACACCACCCCGGCCATCGACTCGGCGGGCGTGGCCCGCGAGGTGCTGGACCTGGGCCGCGACGCCTGCTGTGACGTGTACACCTCGGGTGCCATCACGGTGGGCCGGGCGGGCACTCAGCTGGCCCCCATGGCCGAGCTGGCCGCGCTCGGCGTGCGGTTCTTCACCGACGACGGGACCGGCGTCCAGGACGGCCGGCTCATGCGCCGGGCGCTGGAGTACGCCCGCGGCCTCGGCGTGGTGCTCGCCCAGCACTGCGAGGACGAGGCACTCGCCGCGGACGGCGCCATGAACGAGGGCGCGGTGTCGGCCCGCCTCGGCGTCCCGGGCCAGCCCGCCGAGGCCGAGGAGGTCATGGTCATGCGCGACATCGCGCTGGCCCGCCTCACCGGCGGCCGGGTCCACTTCCAGCACCTGTCCACCCGCCGCTCGGTCGCGCTGGTGGCCGCGGCCAAGGCCGAGGGGCTGGCCGTGACGTGCGAGGCGACCCCCCACCACCTGGCTCTGACCGACGAGCTGTGCGCCTCGTACGACCCGGTGTTCAAGGTCAACCCGCCGCTGCGAACGGCCGAGGACGTGGCGGCGGTGAGAGCGGGCCTGGCGGACGGGACCATCGACTGCATCGCCACCGACCACGCTCCCCACGCCCCGGAGGTCAAGGAGCAGCCGTTCGACGAGGCGCCACCCGGGATGCTGGGCCTGGAGACGGCCCTGGCCGTGGCCCTGACCTACCTGGATCTGCCTCTGGCCCAGCTCCTGGCCCTGCTGTCTTGGCGCCCGGCCGGCATCCTCGGCATCGAGGACACCCACGGTGGGCCCATCGCGGAAGGGCGCCCGGCCAACCTGTGCGTGATCGACCCCTCGGCCACCTGGACCGTCGAGCCTGAGCGCCTGGCTTCCCGCAGCCGCAACACCCCCTATGCGGGAATGACCCTCACGGGCCGGGTACGCCACACGCTCGTCGCGGGCGAGGCAGTGGTCATCGACGCGGAATGCCAGCGATGAGAGTCGATGCACTAGCCTGCATCTTCATGCAGTGGGAAGGATCATGAGCGTCAGGGAAGGGCTGCTGGTGCTGGCCGACGGCACCACGTTCGAGGGCGAGCTGATGGGGGCCGACCCGCCCGGCGGGGTCGCCACCGGCGAGGTGGTGTTCAACACGGTCCTGTCGGGCTACCAGGAGGTCCTTTCGGACCCCAGCTACGCCGGCCAGATCATCACC
This sequence comes from Acidimicrobiales bacterium, assembly GCA_035649455.1. Classification (GTDB taxonomy): domain Bacteria; phylum Actinomycetota; class Acidimicrobiia; order Acidimicrobiales; family VFJN01; genus ZC4RG19. The sequence goes on along the minus strand of DASRJN010000529.1, from coordinate 81 downwards.
TTCACCTACCCCCACATCGGCAACTACGGGGTGAACCCGGACGACGACGAGAGCCGCCGCCCCTTCGCCCGGGGCGTGGTG
>DASRJN010000528.1:0-8606 GCA_035649455.1 Acidimicrobiales bacterium | reverse complement strand
GGGAACACGTTGTCGAGCTGCGGCACGTAGCCGATGCCCTGGGCCACGAGCTCGTGCGCCTTCAGTCCGGTCACCTCCTTGCCGCGCAGCCGCACCGCGCCCGAGCGGACGGGGATCAGGCCGAACAGGGCCTTGATGAGCGTCGACTTGCCGGCCCCGTTGGGGCCGATGATGCCCACGAGCTCGCCGTCGTAGAGCGTCAGGTTGGTGCCCGAGAGGATGTTCACCTCGGGCACGTACCCGGCGACGATCTCCTCCGCCTCCAGCACGATGTCGCGCTCCTCGGAGGGAGCCACGCCGTCGTCGCGCTCGCTCATGACGCCCCCTCTTCGAGCTCCGCCTGCGCCTCGGCCAGCTGGCGATCCTGCTCTTCGCGGTCGAGCGGGGTGCCATGGTGGGCGCCCAGATAGGCGTCGATCACCCGGGGGTTCGCCACGATCGAGCTGTGCCGGCCTTCGGCGATGATCTCGCCCTCCGACATCACCACCACCCAGTCGCTGATGGTGCGGACCACGTCCATGTCGTGCTCGACGAACACCACCGTCAAGCCGTCCTCCCGTAGCTGCTGCACGTGGCCGATGATCGTCTGGGCCAGCGCGGGATTCACGCCCGCCATGGGCTCGTCCAGCATGAGCAGCTGGGGTTGAGCCATGAGCGCCCGGGCCATCTCGAGCAGCTTGCGCTGGCCGCCCGACAGCTCACCCGCGTACTCCTCGCGCATGTGAGCGAGGTTGAACCGCTCCAACAGGCCGTCGGCGCGCACGGTGATCTCCTCCTCCTGCTCGCGCCAGCCTGGCTTGAACAGCGCCCGGAAGAACCCCTCGCCCGTCTGGCCGGTCGCGCCCAGCTTCATGTTGTCCATCACGCTGAGCCGGGCCAGCGACTTGGTGAGCTGGAAGGTGCGCACCATGCCCAGGCGGGCGACGCGGTACGACGTCAGCCCGCGGAGCGGGGTGCCCTCGAACGTCCACATGCCCGTGTCGGGCTTGTCGAAGCCGGTGAGCAGGTTGAAGAACGTGGTCTTGCCGGCGCCGTTGGGTCCGATCAGGGCCGTGATCGCCCCCCGCTGCACCTCGCAGTGGTCGACGCTCACCGCGGTGAGGCCACCGAAGCGCCGCGTGATGCTGTCGGACACGAGGATGGCGTCGGGCTTGGCCACGCCGGGCTGCTCTTCGACCCCGTCGAAGGGGTCGAGGTGAACCTTGGCGAAACCGCCCCGTTGTGCCGTCATCTGCCCCACCTACCTGTCCTGCAGCGCGATCTCGCGCCGGTCGCCGAAGATGCCTTGCGGCCGGAAGATCAGCAGCAGCATCAGGCCGACGCCGACGAGGATGAACCGCACGTTGCCCGCCTGGTTGGCGTCCATCAGCCACGAGGGGATGATCCCTTCGTTCACCGCCTGGTTGACGATCCCCTGGGTGAACGACAGCAGCGCCCAGAAGATCATCGAGCCCACGACAGGTCCCCAGATGCGTGCCATGCCGCCGAGGATCAGCGCGGCGTAGGCGTAGAACGTGGGGATGGGGCTGAAGTTGCCGGGGACGATCGACGCCTGGGCGATCACCCAGAACATGCCGCCCACGGCCCCGATGCAGCCGCCCAGGATCAGGCTCTGCATCTTGTAGCCGTACACGTTCTTGCCCAGCGAGCGCACCGCGTCCTCGTCCTCGCGGATGGCCTTGACCACTCGGCCCCACGGGCTGCGGATGACCAGCCACACCAGCAGCGTGGCCAGCAGCACGAGCGTCCAGCCCACCAGCAGTGCCCAGAGCGTGCGCTCGTTGTAGCGCCACGGCCCGAACCCGTAGACGCCGTCAGGGATGGGGTTGACGTCGTAGAAGCCGCTGCTGAACCCGGTCAGGCCGTCCGATCCGCCGGTGAAGTCGCGCCAACTGGGCGCGCTGATCATGAGCCGGAAGATCTCCGAGGCCGCGATGGTGACGATGGCGAGGTAGTCGGCCCGCAGGCGCAGCGTCGGCAGGCCGAGGACGAGCGCCAGCAGGACCGCGCAGCCGATGCCGACCAGCACACCGACGAACAGGGGCAGGTCGAACTCGAGCACGCTGATGGCCACGCCGTAGCCGCCGATGGCCATGAAGCCCACCTGCCCGAAGTTGAGCAGCCCGGTGTAGCCGAAGTGAACGTTCAGGCCGATGGCGGCCAGGGCGTAGATGATGGCCTCGCGACCGACCCCCGCCCGGAGCGTGTCCTCGATGATGGCAGACCAATGCATGGCGGTCCCCCTATCCGATCCGTTCGGCCTGGCCGAGGATGCCCTGCGGTCGCACCAGCAGGATGACGATGAGGATGAAGAGCGCGGTGACGGTCTTGAACTCGGGCGCGATGTAGATCGTCGAGACCTCCATGACCACGCCCACGACCATGCTGCCCACCAGGGCACCGTAAGCGGTGCCGAGCCCGCCGAGCGTCACCCCGGCGAACATCAGCAGCAACAGCTGGAAGCCCATCTGGAAGCTCACCTGCTCGGACAGCCCGTAGAGGATGCCCCCGAGCGCGGCGAGCCCCGCGCCCGCCGTCCAGACGAACGTGATGACCCGGTTGACGTTTATGCCGGACGACTCGGCCAGGTCGCGGTTGTCCGACACCGCCCGCATGGCCTTGCCCATGCGGGTGCGCTGGAGGAAGACCGCCACGGCCACCAGCGCCACGACCGAGATGATCATGCCGATCAGGTCGCGCGGGACGATGTTGAGCGGGCCGAACTCGATGCCTTGACGCTGCAGCGTGAAGTCGGCGTAGGGACGGGTCCGGCCGCCGAACTGGAAGTTGAAGATGTAGCGCAGCGTGATGCTGAGGCCGATGCTGACGACCAGCATGGCGATGAGGCCTGTGCCCCGCTCGCGCAGCGGCCGCCACAACAGCCGGTCGACGATCGCGCCCGCCAGCGCACCCACGGCGATGGCCAGCGGCGCGGCGATGTAGAGGTGCCACCCGATCGTGACGTTGAAGAAGTAAGCCACCAGGGCGCCGAACGTCACCAGCTCGCCATGGGAGAAGTTGACCAGGCCGGTGGTGCCGAAGATCAGCGACAGCCCGATGGCGGCCATCGCGATGATGAGCCCGAACCGGATGCCCTGGAAGGCCAGGCGGGCGGCTCGGTCGGCGGTCGTCGACACGTTGCGCTTCGCGGCCTCGCCGAAGTCGAGCGGGAACAGCACGTCGCGGGACTGGCCGGGGCGCAGCACGACGTCGAGCGACGTCCGGTCGGCATTGCGCAGCACGACCTCGTCGGGCAGCGTGTCGGGGTCGAGGGTGACGGTGTAGGCGCCGGGCCCCGGCACCGCCACCAGGTAGTCGCCGTCCGCGTCGGACTCGACGGTCTGGCTGAAGCTGCCGTCGGCCGACTCGATCGTCACCGAGATGCCCTCGGCGCCCACGGGCTCGCCGTTCTCGTCGTCGTAGCGCAGAAAGCCACCGATCGTCTGCGCGTCCGCGGGCAGCGTAGTGGTGGTGGCAGTGGTGGTGGTTGTCGTCGGTTCCTGTTGCTGGGGCGCCGCGGGCGCTGGTGCCCCGGTGCTCGCGCCCGCCGCGGGAACCCACCCCGGCACGGCCGCCAGCGCGACCAGTGCCACGAGGACTCTCCTCATCCATGCTCCTCTCGGAGAATTCGGGGAGTGTAGGGCCGGCGGCGAGCGCACGCCGTTTTCCTGGCCTGAGCGGTCGATCCTTAACCGGATTGTCCGCCAATCTCCGTGCTCACCCGACCAATCGCCTACCGTACGTTGCGAGAGATCCGGGTTCAGCTGCGGACGCCCACGGCCGCCAGCACCTCGTCCACGGTGCCCACCGCGCCGGTCACGAACGGGCCGAACTCGGCGAACCGGGCGGACGCCTCGTCGTAGCGCATCTGGTACACGCACGCCTTCAGGTCGTCGGGATGCACGCCGAAGAGCGTGACCCCCCACTCGTAGTCGTCCAGGCCGGTCGAGCCGGTGACGAGCTGGAGCACCCGGCCGGCGAAGGTGCGGCCTGTGGCCCCGTGGCCCATCATCAGGGACTCGCGCTCGTCGTAGGGCAGCTCGTACCAGTTGTGCTTGTCGCCCCGGCGCTTCGACATGGGATAGAAGCAGAAAGCCGTCTTCCCCTCGGGGGGGAGCTGGGGGTACAGGCGGGCCTGCTTGCGGGCCTCGGGCATGCCCTCGGCGTACTCGGACACCTCGGTGAGCGACACGTAGCTGTCGACCACGTCGAAGCCGGCCTCGACCACCTCGGTCTGGAACCGCCGCAAGCGCCACAGGTCGGGGCCCAGGGCCAGCAGGCACACGTCACCCCTGTGCCCCACCAGCGCCACGGGCACCACCTGGTGGTCGTCGGCCTCGATCGCCTTGACCGCCGACGCGAGGGCGGCCCCGTCCGCCAGCGGCGTGACCTGGCAGAACAGGTGCAGGACGTTCCATCCAACCGTGGGTGTCAGCGGCGGCGTCATGACGCAGAGGGTAGTGGCCGCGGCCCCACCGCCCACCGCCCACCGCCTCGGTCCGGGCCCCCGCGTCGGCCGTGACACACTCGGCCCATGGCACGGCAGAGTGTGCACATCTGGGGAAGAACGATGGCTCTGGCGCTGGGCGTCAGCGTGGCGGTGGCAACGGCCGCCTGTGGTGCCAGCGAACCGACCTCGGTCGAGGCGGCGGCCGCCGAGACGGCCGACACGGTGTGCACCACCCTGCGCCGCTGGAACAACGAGCTGACCGACGTGTTCAACGCCGCGTCTCAACAGATCACCGACGAGGACGACCCCGCCACCGCCGGCGACGTGCTGGTGGCGGGCTTCGACGAGATGATCAGGGTCGCCCAGGCGCACGTGGAGGAGGCCCGGGAGCTCGAGTTGCCCCGCACGGTCTGGAGCGACGACCTGCGGGCCGAGCTGAGGGCGGGTGCCGAGGCGTCGCTGGCCGTGCTGGAGGACGAGCGGGACGAGGCCGCCGACCTGCCGCCCATCGCCATCGACGAGCAGGTCGGAGCCATCGGCGGCGCCTCGGTGGGCGTCGAGCGGGCGACCTCCGCGCTCGAGCCGTCGGCCGAACGCTACGACGGCGAGCTGGCCTTGGCGTTCGCGGCCGACGAGGGCTGCGAGCACGTCGTGCAGCCCGTCGAGAGCCCGGAACCGCAGCCGTCGTCGCGACGGGTCGTCACACGCGCTCGACCGTGACCACGGCGTTGTAGTCGGGGACCTTGGAGGCCGGCTCGCGGCGGTCGGGGCCGGCGGCGATGAGGACGTTGCCCTCGGGCCAGTGGACCTGCAGCGTGCGGGCGGGGAGACGGGCCGGGGTGACGGTGCCCTCGAACGTGCCGGTGGCCGAGCGCAGGACGACCCGGTCGCCGTCCGCCAGGCCCAGGGCCTCGGCGTCGGCCGGATCCATGAGAACCGCGTCCCGCGCCGCGCCCGTGAGGGGATCGACCGAGGCCTGGACCATCGAGTTGAACTGCTTGCCCCGGCGGGTCGTGACCACGAAGGCGCCCTCGGGCACGCCGGGGTCGGGCGGGTCCAGCGCGCTGAAGCGGGCCTTGCCGCTCGGGGTGGGGAACTCTCCGCCGGCACAGAGGTGGCGGCCGCCCCACTGGACGGCATCGCCCACCTCCGCCAGGGTCTCGATCCCGGCGTAGAACGGCACCACCCGGGCGATCTCGGCTCGCACGTCGGCGTTGCTCGGCCACGAGAACTGCTCGCGGCGCTCCGGGCGGCTGCGGTTGACCACGTCGGCGAACAGCCGCCACTCGCTGCGGGCCTCCCCCACCTGGCGAGGCAGCTCGGGGCTGAAGATGATCCGGCGCTCGGTGGTCGTCTCGGTGCCGCCGCCCTCCTGCTCGTAGCGGGTCGCCACCGGCAGCAGCACCACGTCCTCGCCCTCCACCAGCATCTGGCTCGTCAGCACCACGTCCTGGTGGACCCGCAGCGGCACCCGGCCCAGCGCGGCCTGGACCGCGGGCGGGTCGGGCATCACGTCCAGGAAGTTGCCGCCCGACATCCATAGCACGTCGAGGTCGCCCCGGGCCGCGGCTTCCACCATCTCCGGCGCGGTCAGCCCCGGCCGGTCGGGCACGGGGAAGCCCCACACCTCGGCCAGTGCGGCCGCGTGCTCGGGATCGACGGGTGCGCCGCCCGGTAGGGACGTGGCATAAGCGCCCATCTCGGCCCCGCCCTGCACACCCGAGTGACCCCGGATGGGCATGAGCCCCACCCCGTCGCGGCCGACGCCCCCCTGGGCCAGCGCCAGGTTCACGATGCTCCGGACGGTGTCGGCCGCGCCGGTGTGCTGGGTGACGCCCATGGACCAGACGTGGACGGCGCCGCCCGCCCGCACCAGCTCGTCCACGAAGGCGTCGAGCACCTCCCGAGCCACGCCCGCCCGGGCCAGCAGGTCGTCGAAGGACTGGCGGTCGAGCGCGGCCGCCGCCTCCTCGAAGCCCTCGGTGTGCTCGGCCACGAACGCCTTGTCCACCGCGTCGCGGGCCAGCAGCAACTTGAGCGCGGCGTTGGCCAGGGCCACGTCGGCGCCCGGCCGCACCGGCAAGTGCAGGTCGCACATCTTGGTGCCGAACACGGCCGACTCGACGTTCGACGGCACCCAGTAACGCTCCAGCCCGGGCTCCAGGTACGGGTTGACCACCACCACGCGGCAGCCCCGGCGGCGCGCCAGGTACAGGTACTTCATGAACACCGGCTGGTTGTTGGCCGGGTTGGCGCCCCACAGCACCACCAGCGGCGCCTCGATCACGTCCTGGAACGAGCAGGTGGTGGCCCCCACGCCGACGGTCTGGCGCAGGCCGACGGTGGAGGGGGCGTGGCACACCCGGGCCGCCGAGTCGATGCTGGCGATCCCCAGGGCGCGGGCCGCCTTGGCCGCCACGTAGTAGGTCTCGTTGGTGAGGCCCCGGCTGGTCAGGTAGAGGGCCACCCGCTCGGGGTCGGTGGCCCGCAGCCCGGCCGCCACCACCGCCAGCGCCTCGTCCCAGGACACCCGGCGGAACCCGGGCTCGCCCCGCCGCCGGCGCATCGGGTGGCCGAGTCGCCCCAACGCCCGCAGCTGGGCCCCGGAGCGCCCGGCCAGGGGCGCCAGGTCGGAGAGCACGAGGGGGTCGATGGCGTCGGCGGTGTTGAGCTCCAGCAGGTTGAGCCGCGTGGTGCAGAGGTGGACGCCCTCGATGGTCCAGTCGTGCAGGCCGGCCACGCCGAGGGCGCAGCCGTCGCAGGCCCCCTTGGTCAGGACCTCCCAGGCGTAGACCGGATGGGCGCGGTTGGCCCACGCCGCCTTGGCCATGTCCCGGTAGTGGTTGGGCTTCTGCTCGCCCACGCCGTTCGGCCGCCAGCCGGCCCAGAGCCCGGGGCGCCAGCCCCCGAACTGCTCGCGCAGGCTCATGTCAGGCCTCCACCGGCGTGTAGACGTTGAAGCGGCCGCCGCGGGCGAACCCGCACAGCGTCAGGCCTGCCAGCCGCGCCGCCGACACCGCCAGCGAGGACGGAGCGCTCACCGCGATGACCGTGCCGATGCCCGCGGCCCACGCCTTCTGCACGATCTCGAAGCTGGCCCGGCCGCTCACGTACAGGCCTAGGTCGGCGGCCGGCAGTCCGCCGTCCAGGACCAGGCGGCCGACCACCTTGTCGACCGCGTTGTGGCGCCCGATGTCCTCGCGGGCGAGCACGGGCTGCCCGGCCCGGTCGAAGGCCACGGCCGCGTGCACCGCGCCGGTCTCGGAGAACAGCTCGGCCTCGGCGGCCATGGCGTCGGGCACACCGGCCAGCACGTCGAGCGGGAACGGCACCTGGGCCGGCAACGGGTGCAGCCGCTCGGTGAGCTCGTCGATCGCCGCCGTGCCACACATGCCGCAGGCCGAGGTGGTCGCGGTCAGCCGGGGCCGGGGCGGCGGGGCCTGGCCGCCGGTGTCCACGCTCACCACGTTGAACTCGCTCTCCACCGCCGATCCGGTGCCGCAGTAGCGGCAGCGCAGGACCGGCGCGCCGTCCAGCAGGCCCTCGCTGTGGCAGAACCCGGCCGCCAGCTCGAAGTCGTGGCCCGGCGTGCGCATGGTGGTGGCCACCAGCGTGCCGTCGAGGTGGATCTCCAGCGGCTCCTCCACGATGAGCCGGTCGGGGTGCCGCCGCAGGCGGGTGCCGTCGTAACGGTGCGTGAGAACCCGGGCGGTGCGTCCCCGTGACACGCGATCGAGGGTACCTGCCCTCCGGTCGCTCGCATTCAGAGGCCGAGCGATGGGGCGTTCGCCACAGCCCAAGAGTCCGCGATTTGGCGGCCGGGCCGCAGCTCCACAGCGAGGACTCCAAGCAACACTGCGATCGTTCGCCGAGTCGACGTGCCCACCCGCATTCGCTCTTGGGGAAGGATGTCGGTGGTGGCCGACCCGTCCGACGAGCCTCAGCCGCTCACCATCCCCCTGCTGCTCCGCCGGGGGCTGGCGTTGCGCTGCCCGCTGTGCGGGAGCGGAGGCCTGTTCCGCCACTGGTTCACCATCGTCGAGCGCTGCCCCCGCTGCGGCTTCCGCCTGGAGCGCATCGAGGGGCACTGGCTCGGAGCCCTGGGGATGAACACCACGGTCAGCTTCGCGGCCGTGCTCGTCGCCGTGATCGTCGG
>DASRJN010000527.1:0-3583 GCA_035649455.1 Acidimicrobiales bacterium | reverse complement strand
GCCCAGCGGTTCCTCCGCTCGGCCGACCTTCGCTATGACGGCCAGGCGTTCGAGGTGCGGGTCGACGTCCCCGCCGGACCGGTTGACCCCGCCCTGGCCGCGGCTGTCCTCGCCCGCTTCCACGACGAGCACGAGCGGCTGTACGGCTACTGCTACCGGGACAGGCCCCAGCACGGGGTCGAGTGGGTGAACGTGCGCCTCACCGGCGTCGGCCCGCTGGACGCCCCGCCGCTGGCGCCGGCCCGGCCCGGAACCGGCACGGTCGTCCCCACCGGGACCCGCCCGGTGTTCTTCGCCGGCAGCTGGCACGACACCCCGGTGGTCTGGCGCCCCGACCTGGGCGCGGGCGACGAGGTGGCCGGCCCCGCGGTGGTGGAGGAGTACGGCTCGACCCTGCCCGTCCCCCCGGGGGTCCGGGTGACGATGGACCCGCTCGGGGCGCTGGTGGTCAAGCGCGAGGGGGTGGCGCGGTGACCGACGTCGACCCGGTGCTGGTGGAGATCGTGGAGGGCACCCTCGCCTCCATCGAGGCCGAGGTGGAGGACCAGATCGGCCGCACGTCCCGCTCGCCCATGATCCGGGACCAGCACGACTTCCGGGCCGGCATCCACGACCGCCGCCTGCGCAAGCTCACCGGCCGGTCGTACTCGGCGCTGGTCCACCCGGTGGTGCGGGACTTCCCGGTCGAGACCATGCGGCCGGGCGACATCTACTTCCACAACGACGTGTACCTGTCCGAGGGCGGCATCGGCCACCTGCCGGACCTGTGCGTCACCGTGCCGGTGTTCCACGACGGCGAGGTGGTGGCCTTCGTGCAGGCGTTCGGCCACCACGACGACATCGGCGGCGCGGTGCCCGGGTCGATGCCGTCCCACGCCACCTCGGTGTTCGAGGAGGGGCTGATGGTGCCCCCGGTCAAGCTCTACGACGCCGGCGTGGCCAACGAAGGCGTCATCCGCATCATGACCCGCAACTCCCGCATGCCCGATTCCATCGCCGGCGACCTCGACGCCGAGTGCTCGGCCTGCCTCATGGGTGCCCGGCGGCTGGCCGACCTGTTCGCCCGCTACGGGCGGGAGGCGGTCGAGGGCTGCTTCGACGCCATCGTGTCCTCGTGCGCCGAGACGTTCCGGCGGGAGCTGCTGGCCAAGATCCCCGACGGCACCTGGACATGGGAGGACTACGCCGAGCACGACGGTGTCGACGAGCCCCGGCTCCACCGCCAGCGGATGACGCTGACCAAGACGGCCGACCGGCTGATCCTGGACCTGACGGGCACCAGCCCGCAGGCCAAAGGACCCATCAACCATGCGGGCGACTACGCCGACGGCAACTTCCTCAAGAAGTGGCTGGCGCCCATCCTGCGCAACCTGGCCGACACCCCGGAGCGCATGGCCGAGCTGGACGTCAACGAAGGCGTGGTCGAGCTCATCGACATCCGCTTCCCGCCGCCCGGCACGCTGGTCACGCCCGTGTTCCCCGCGCCCACCAACGCCCGCACGTTCGTCATCCTGCGCCTGCTGGGCGTGCTGGCGGGGGTCATCGCCAAGGCGGTGGACGGCTACATGCCCGCCGACCAGGAGACCATCCGCTACACCGGCATCTCGGGCTACGACGCCGAGGGCCGCTGGTACCTGAACCGGGAGATCCTGGGCGGCGGCTCGGGCGGGCGCTACTACGCCGACGGCAGCGACACCATCCACGTGGTCCCCGAGTCCCGCAACCTGCCGGTCGAGTTCGTGGAGACCCGGTTCCCGGTGCGGGTCGAGACCCTGGCCCTGGCGACCGACTCGGGCGGCGCCGGGGCGTGCCGGGGCGGGCTGGGCTACCGCAAGGAGATCCGGGTGCTGGAGGACGCCACCTTCATGTCGGTGGCCGACCGGTCGATCCTGTCGTGCTGGGGCGTGCGGGGCGGGCGGGCCGGCGCGCCCTTCCGGGTGACGATCGACCCCGGCGGCCCGGCCGAGCGGGTCATGCCCGGCCTGTGCGACTGGGAGCCGGTGGGCCGCGGCGAGGTCATCCGCATCGAGACCACCGGGGGCGGCGGCTGGGGCGATCCGCTCACCCGGGCCCCGGACGCGGTGGCGCTGGACGTGCTCCAGGGCAAGGTCAGCCGGGAGGCCGCCGAGCGCGACTACGGCGTGGTCCTGGAGCCCGGAGGCGGGGTGGACCGGGACGCCACCACCGCCTGCCGCAGCACTCTGGCCGCCGCCCGTGGCACGCCGGCGATGTTCGACCGCGGCCCGGGCTACCCACTGCTGTCGGGCGGGGACACCCAGGCCGAGGTCGATCTCTAGGCCGCCAGCAGCTCCTTCACCCCGGCGCTGATCCCCTCGGCCAGGACGTCGATGTCCGCCGCGGTGTCGTAGTCGCCGGTGATGCCGAAGGTCACCTCGCCGTCGTAGGAGAAGATCGCCACCCCTACCCGTAGCGGCGCAGCCAGCGGCACGTAAGGGGTGGCCCGCAGCAGCCGGCGGCCGCACGAGTACAGCGGGAACTGCGGGCCGGGCACGTTGGTGGTCACGGTGTCGAGGTTGCCCGTGCGCCGGGCCGCCCGGGTGGCGATCCGGGTGCCCAGCGTTAGCAGCATCGGCGGGGCGAAGCCGGCGGCCGACGTCAGTGCCTCGCCCGCCACCGCCTGGCGGGACTCCTTCAGGTCCTGGAGCTGGGCGGTGATGGCGTGCAGCCGCTCGACCGGGTCGGCGATGCCCACCGGCAGCTCGGCGAACATGGCCGAGACCTTGTTGTCGAGCGTGCCATCGCCTCCCGCAGGGCCGCCGTCGACGCGTCCTCGCACCGACACCGGGACCAGCGTGCGGATGGTGCGGCAGTCCGGGTCCTCGCCCCGCGAGGCCAGCAGGTCGCGGAAGCCCTTGGTGATGAGGGCCAGCACCACGTCGTTCACGGTTCCGCCGTGGGCCACCCGGATGCGTTTGACGTCGGCCAGGTCGGCGTTGGTCCAGGCGTAGCGGCGGTGAGGGCCGATGGGCCCGTTGAGGCTGGTGGGCGGGGTGGGTCGCACCAGGCTGGACAGCGCCAGCGACCCCTTGGCCACCTCCCGCAGGGCCTCGAGGGCTCGCTGGGGCCGGCGCACCGCGGCGGTCACCGCCCGGAACTGCTCGTACGGGCTGGTGGCGAGCCCGACCGTTGCGTCGCGGGCCAGGCGCAGCGGCGAGGGCGCGGGGCGCGGCTGCCAGTCGTCGTCCATCGGCGGCGGCACGTCGGGCGACAGGTCGAGGATCACGGCCAGCAGCTCGGTGCCCGACACGCCGTCCACCAGGCAATGGTGGACCTTGGACACCATGGCCCAGCGGTCGTCGTCCAGGCCCTCGACCATCCAGATCTCCCACAGCGGCTTGGTGCGGTCGAGCTGCTGGGACATGACCCGCCCGACCAGCCGGCGCAGCTCCCGGTCGCCGCCGGGCGACGGCAGGGCGGTGTGGCGGACGTGGTACTCGATGTTGAAGTGCGGGTCGTCGACCCACACCGGGCGGCCGAGCGACAACGGCACCGGGGCGACCCGCTGCCGGTAGCGGGGGACCAGGGACAGCCGACCGCCGACGGTGGCCGTGAGCTCCTCGTA
>DASRJN010000526.1:0-3762 GCA_035649455.1 Acidimicrobiales bacterium | reverse complement strand
CGCCGCCGAGGTCGAAGCGGTCGAGCCGCTCCTGGCGCTCGCGCCGCAGCCGCTCCATGAGGTCGCGCAGCCCTTGGACCCAGTTGCCCTCGCGGTCCTGGAAGCCCGACTGCAGCAGCCGCCGCAGCGCCGAGTGGAGGTCGCCGTGGTAGAGGAGGTCGTCGGTGATCCGTTCGAGCACCGTGTCGGCGTCGAGGTCGAAGCCGACCTGAGTGCCGTCCCACCGGCTGTATCGGAACCTCGGCCTCGCCATGGGGCCAACGTACAGGCAGGTTGTGACAGTTAGCCGCGGGATCGGTAGGTCGCCGTGCCCGCGAGCGTGTCCTTGTTGAGGCGCTTGGAGAGGTGGAGGCCCTCCAGCACCAGCTCGACCGCGCTGGCCACGACGGCGGGGCTCTCGTCCCCGCCGGCCAGGCCGGCCACCGGCTCGCGCAGCGCGGGCACGTCCTCGACCAGGCGGGCCAGGTCGGCCGAGGTCACGTCCTCGCCGGTGTGGACCACGGCCCCCTCGTCGAAGGCCACGACCACGTCCCGCAGGTTGCCCGGGCTGACCTCCCGCTTGAACACGGTGAGCACGGCCGCCCGCAGCAGGTGCTCGGCGATCTGCTCGTCGCGGCCCTCGTCCAGCGTCTCGATCTCGACCTTGCCCATGGTCGAGGCGGCCAGGGCATCGAGGTCGCTGACCCGCGGCGCTACGTCCCGCTCGCCGTGGCGGAGGGCCCGGCGGGTGGCGTTGGCCACCATGACCTCGTGGTTCGACACGGTGAGCCGCACCGAGACGCCCGAGCGCTGGTTGATGTGGGCGCTCTCCCGGGCCAGCTGGCTGAGGGTGGCGACGATGTCGGTCATGTAGGCGGGCACCGTGACCCGCACGCCCTCGACCTCGAAGGGGCGGGCCTCCTGGCGGGCGATGGCGACCTCGGTCTCGACGTCGAGCGGGTAGTGGGTGCGGATCTGGCTGCCGAAGCGGTCCTTCAGCGGGGTGATGATGCGGCCGCGGTTGGTGTAGTCCTCGGGGTTGGCCGAGGCCACCAGCACCACGTCGAGGGGCAGGCGGATCTTGTAGCCCCGCACCTGGACGTCGCGCTCCTCCAGCACGTTGAGCAGGCCCACCTGGATGCGCTCGGCCAGGTCGGGCAGCTCGTTGATGGCGAAGATGCCCCGGTTGGTGCGGGGGACCAGGCCGTAGTGGATGGTGAGCTCGTCGGACAGGTAGCGCCCCTCGGCCACCTTGATGGGGTCGACCTCGCCGATCAGGTCCGCGATCGAGGTGTCCGGGGTGGCCAGCTTCTCGCCGAACCGCAGGTCGCGGTGGACCCACCCGATCGGGGTCTCGTCACCATGGGTGTCCACCATGTCCCGGGCGTGGCGGGACACCGGGTGGTAGGGATCGTCGTTGATCTCGCTCCCGGCCACGATGGGCAGCCACTCGTCGAGCAGCTCGACCAGCGAGCGGATCATGCGGGTCTTGGCCTGGCCCCGCTCGCCCAGGAAGATCACGTCGTGCCCGGCCAGCACGGCATTCTCCAGCTGGGGCAGGACGGTGTCGTCGAAGCCGATGACCGAGGCGATGAGCTGCTCGCCGGCGGCGATGCGGGCGACGGCGTTGCGACGGATCTCATCCTTCACCGGCACTGAACGCCACCCGGAGGCCCGGAGCTCTCCCAGGGTGGCGGGGCGGGTCGTGTCGGGCATGCGGGCCAAGCTACCCCGGGGACGGCGCGGCGCGGCAGGCCGGTCCGGCGATGGCCGGTCAGGTGAGCCGGGCGGCGAGCTCGACGGCGGTCGAGCGGTCGAGGGACGACTCCAGGCGGTAGGTGATGTGGCCGTCGGTCCACACCAGCGTGTTGCCGGCGATGCGGGTGTCGCCCGGGTTGCCGTCGGGGGTGGTGAAAACCATCTCGTGGGCGCCCTCGATCCATACCCCCGGGTGGCCGCCCACGCTCTGGTTCGTGATCGCCCCGTCGACGCCGAGCCGCTTGTGGACGTCAGGGACGCCGGACGTGGGGAAGGCCGTCAGGATCAGGCCCGCTCCCGTGTCGCCGATGGCCGGCAGCCGGTCCGACGCGGCCCACACCAGCGATGTCCCACCCGCGGGCCGGCCGGTGTAGGCCTCGGCCGGTTCGCCCAGCTCCGGGTCCGGAGTACCGGGAAAGGCGTCGAGGGCGTCGTCCACCGGCACGCCGCTGCCCAAGTCGTACGCCCGGCTCAGCGTGGGGTCGATCTCGGCGCCGGTGGTGATCTCCACCCCTCCGATCCCCAGCAGGCGGCCGAGCGCGGCGCGCGGGCCGGGTAGCGCCACGACCAGGGCGATGGCGACGCCCACGGCCGCCGCCACCCGCCACCGGGCGCTCGGCGTGCGCTCGACCCGCGGCGCGGGGGCCGGCGCGGCCCGGATGCGGGCGACCGCGGCCGCGGCAGGGTCTCGGCCCGGAGGCAGGTCCAGGCCCTCGCCCAGGTCCCGTAGGGCGAGGATCAGCTCGGCGTACCGCTCAGCCACCGTGGCCTCCCTCCAGCGCCCGCTCCAGGCGCCGCAGGCCCCGGGCCGTGCGGGACTTCACGGTGCCCCGGGGCACACCCAGCACCGCGGCGGTCTCCCGCTCGTCGAGGCCGAGCAGGTGGCGGCAGGCGACGGCGTCCCGCAGGGCGTCGGGCAACCCGGCGAGGGCGGCGGCCACCGAGCGGCGGGCCTCGGTCACCAGCACCGCGGCCTCGGGCGAGGGGGCCGCCTCCCCCGGGGCCACGGCGCGGTCGGTGGCGAAGCGGAGCTCGTGGCCCGCCCGGCGGCCGGCCGCCCGGCGCCGGTTGCGGGCCTCGTTGGCCACGATTCGCAAGAGCCAGGGACGGAAGGGTGCCTCCCGGCGGAAGCGGCCGAGGGCGTACCAGGCCTTGACGAAGGCGTCCTGCACCACCTCGTCCGCGTCACCGACCGAGCCGAGCACGGCGGCCAGGCGGCGGGCCGCGTCCTGGTGCAGGCCGAGGAGGGCGGCGTAGGCATCCACGTCACCCTCCTGTGCCCGTCGCACGAGCTCGCCGTCGTCGTGTGGTCGGCCCACCACCACGCGATGGTGTCAACCGGCGGCGGGCGCCGCATCCCGTTCACGCCGTCCGCGCCGCGCGGCGGTGGCCGCCACCGCCACGGCGGTCGCCCCGACCGCAGCAGCCGCGGCGAGCCCGACCGGCGCCCACCAGCTGCGCGTCGCCCCGCCGTCCGAGGCTCGGGCCTCGTCGGTCACCTTCCGGGAGGCGGGGGCCTCGGCAGGGGGCGCGGCCGTCGGGTCGAACCCGCCCGCTACGAGGTGCGCCCGCAGGCCGGCGGGGGCTTGGAGCCAGCCACCCTTGGTCCCGCTGCTGATGTAGGGCTCGGCCGGCTGGCCCGGCTCGGTGTAGACCAACCCGCCGCCCCCGGAGTCGAGCCACAGCTGCTGGGAGATGACGAGCGGGGTCCCCGTGTCGTGGTACATGGTCCAGCGCACGACGAACGGCTCACCGACCGGCGCCACCGGCGGCTCGGCGCTGAACGCCGGCCCTTCGGTATCCCCGAGGGCGGACCACAGCCCCAGGTCCTCGCTGAGCGAGCCCATCTCCACGTCCACGGGAGGACCGCCCCCGGGGTAGGTGATCGTCATCCCCGTCGGCCCCTTGGCCGCCGCGGGCCCGGCCGAGGCCACCACCAGGGCCAGCCCGGCCACCGCGGGCCCCACCACCGTCACCAACCGCCGCACACCCATGGCCGTGCACCTCCCGGGGCGAGCACCTCTC
>DASRJN010000525.1:0-9153 GCA_035649455.1 Acidimicrobiales bacterium | reverse complement strand
GACGACCCCACGGTGGACGCCGTGTACGTCGCGACCCCCCACGCCCGTCACGAGGCGGACACGCTGGGATACCTCGGGGCCGGCAAGCACGTGCTGTGCGAGAAGCCGGCGGCGCTGAACGCCACCCAGGCCCGGCGCATGGTCGACGCCGCCGCGGCCGGTGGCAGGTTCCTGATGGAGGCGGTGTGGAGCCGCTTCCTCCCCTCGTACCGCCGGCTGGTCGAGGTCCTCGGGAGCGGGCGCATCGGCACACCGCTCCAGGTCGAGGGGACCTTCGGGTTCCGGCGGCCCCTCGATCCCAGCCACCGGCTGTTCGACCGGAACCTGGGCGGCGGCGCCCTGCTCGACCTCGGCATCTACCCGATCCAGCTGTGCACGCTGGTGCTCGGGCCCATCGAGCACATCGCCGGGGGTGGCGTGATCGGCCCCACCGGGGTGGACGAGCAGGTGGCCGCGGTCCTGCGCCACGAGCGGGGTGGCCTCGGCGTGATCCAGGCGGCCATCACCGTCCCGCTGGCGTGCTCGGCCCGCATCAGCGGCAGTGACGGCTGGATCGACCTCCCGGCCTTCATGCACTGCCCGACGTCTTTCACCGTGACCGGCAGCGTGTCCCAGCCCGAGGTGGTGGACGCCTCGTTCGAGGGCGACGGCTTCGAGTTCGAGATCGCCGAGGTGCACCGCTGCCTGGCCGCCGGCCTGACCGAGAGCCCGACCATGCCCTGGTCCGAGACGGTGGCGCTGGCCGAGGCGATGGACACGGTCCGCGCCCAGATCGGCCTGACCTACCCCGGGGAGTGAGCGCCGTGCCGCCGCGGGGCGAGCCCGTCGGCCGCGGCGCCATGTCGGAGGTGTTCGCCTGGGACGAGGGGCGCGTGGTCAAGCTGTTCCTGCCCGCCTACGACTTCGCGGTCGAGCGCGAGCACGACTGTGCTCAGGCGGTCCATCGGGCCGGGGTGGCCAGCCCGGCGGTGCACGGCCTTGTCGAGGTGGACGACCGCCGCGGGATCGTCTACGACCGCGTCGACGGTCCGACCCTGCTCGACCAGCTCCTACGGTCGGAGCGCTCGCCGGGCGAGGTGGGCCGGGTGCTCGCCGCCGTCCACCTCGCCATGCACGCGGTCGCCGTGCCCGACCTCCCCGACCTGGCGACGGTGATACGCGCTCCGGCCGGGGACATCGTGTTCCACGGCGACTTCCACCCCGGCAACGTGATCGCCGGTCCGGCCGGGGAGATGACCATCGACTGGGTCAACGCCCACCTCGCACCCCGGGCGGCCGACGTGGCCCGCACGGTTATGGCGGTGCGCTACCAGGCGCTCCGCCCCGACCAGCCGGCCGACGCGCTCGAGCGAGAGCGGGCCGTGCGCGCCCGCATCCTCGACAGCTACCTGGCCGCGTACCTGGCCGCCGAGCCGATCGCCGCCGAGGAGCTGGCGTCCTGGCTGGCCCGGGCGGCGTCGTCCCTGCACCGGTCCGAGCCCGGGAGCGCGGATGCCGCCGATCTCCAGGCGCTCGTCGACCGGCGCCACGACGACCTGGTCGAGCCCGTGCTCACACGCCTGCTCGCTCACTAGCTTGGGACGCGTGAGCTCGGACCGGGCCGAGCACTGGGACGGTCGCTACGCCGAGGCCGGCGCCACCGGTGTGTCGTGGTACCAGGCGCACGCCCGCACCTCGATCGAGCTCATGGACGGGGTCGGGCGCACCCGTGACTCCGCCATCCTCGACATAGGTGGCGGCGCGTCGACCCTGGTCGACGATCTGCTGGCCGAGGGCCAGCGCGACGTGACCGTGCTGGACGTCTCCGCCTCGGCTCTCGCCACGGCCCGTGACCGGTTGGGTGACCCGCCCGAGGTGACCTGGGTCGTCGCCGACCTGCTGGGCTGGACGCCCCCGCGACTCTGGGACCTGTGGCACGACCGGGCGGTGCTGCACTTCCTGGTCGACGCCGAGGGCCAGGCCCGCTATGTCGCGCTCCTGCGCCAGGCCCTGCGCCCGGGCGGCGCGTTCGTGATCGGCACGTTCGCCGAGGACGGCCCGACGTACTGCTCAGGCCTCCCCGTCCTGCGCTACGCGCCGGCCGACCTGGCCGACCTGCTGGGCGACGTCACCGTGGTGGACCAGCGGCGCGAGATCCATCACACACCCGGCGGCATTCCTCAACCCTTCACCTGGCTGGCGGGCACTCTGGTCAGGTGAAGCTGTGACGCCGAGTTGGGCCAGCGAGCGCGCGATGCCGTCGGCGAAGACGTCGACGTCGGAGCAGGCCCGGTCGTCGGCCGTCAGCGTGATGGCCAGCGAGCCGTCGTAGGACAGCACCGCCACGCCGACCGTCAGGTTGGCGCCGAGGGGCACCACCGGGTAGGCCTCCAGCATCCGGGCACCGGCCAGGTAGAGCGGGAACGGCGGGCCCGGCACGTTGGTGACCACGAGGTTCACGAACGGCTGGTGGGCGAAGCTCCGCGTCAGCAGCCGCGCGACGAACGGCGGCAGGGCGTCGGCCGCGGCGAGGACAAGGGCCATGCCATCGGCCTCCGGCCGGGACTTGCACCGGCGCATGGCCTCGCCCACCGCGGCGAGCCGGTGGGCGGGGTCGCCGATGCCGACCGGCAGGGGAGCGTAGATCGCCCCCACCCGGTTGCCGATGGTGTCGTGGTCGCCGGCCCCGCGGAGCGACACGGGCACCATGGCCTTGAGCACGGCGTCGCACGGCAGCGTCTCGCCCCGGCCGAGCAGCAGCTGCCGCAGGCCGCCGGTCACGGCCGCCAGCACCACGTCGTTGAGGGTCGCCCCGGCGCGGTGGCCCGCGGCCCGGGCACTCGCGACGTCGGTTCGCACCCACGCCAGCCGGCGGGCGCCCAGCAGCGGCCCATTGAGGGAGCTGCGGGGCGCGACCCCGCCGCCGGCCAGCGCAGGCCCGAGGCCGCCGGCCACCGTGCGCAACGCCCGCGCCAGGCCTGCGGGATGGCGCGCCGTGTGGGCCGCGGCTCGTGCCAGCCGCAGCGGATCGGCCGCCCGGTGTCGCAGGCCGGCGTCGAGCAGCGTGGCGTGGTCGGGCAGGGGCGCGGCGGACCATGCCGGCCGAAGCGGGGGCGCGGGGACGTCCGGCTCCAGGTCGAGCACGAGCGTCGCCAGGTCGACGCCCGAGACCCCGTCGGCCATGGCGTGGTGGATCCGCTGCACCAGCCCGATCCGCCCGCGGTCGAGGCCGGTCAGGAAGTGCAGGTCCCACAGCGGCCGGTCCCGGGGCAGCAGCTCGCTCATGAGCTCCCCGGCGACCCGCCGGAGCGTGGCGTCGTCGCCCGGGGGTGGGAGGCGCCGTTCGGTCACATGCCGGGCGATGGCGAAGTCGGGATCGTCGACCCAGAACGGCCGGTCGAGGTCGTACGGCACGGTGGCGAGGCGGCGCCGCAGGCGGGGCAGCGGATCGAGGCGGGCGTCGATGCGCCGGCGGATGTCGGCGAGACGGAGGCGACCGGACGGGTCGAGCAGCGGCGCGGCCTCGAAGGTGGCCACCGAGCCGATGTGGGCGGGCGCGCCGGCGTGCTCGAACCAGACGAAGCTGGCGTCGAGGGCGGTGAGGCGGTCCGTGATCAAGCCGGTCCGCTCTTCCCGAGGGCGGCGACCTCGTCGAGCGCGGCGGTGAGGCAGCGCTGCAGGTCGTCGGGGTCGGCCACGGCCCGCTGGTCGCAGGCGAGGCCGATGCAGGCCTTCCCGTCGTGCGATACCAGCGTGACGCTGAGCGCGGCCCCCGTGGGCGGGGCGAACGCCCAGAGGCGTTCGAGGCGCGCGCCGCCCAGGTAGGCGCGGCGGCGGAGGCCGGGCACGTCCACGACGTCGACGTCCACCGACCGCAGCATGCCCGCGAACAGCCGCGCCGCCAGCGCCCGGGGTAGGAGGTCGACGCCCGCGGCCAGCAGGTCGGTGGCGCCGAGCGCCGGCTCCCGCCGCCACGCCCGGACCAGGGCGCCCGCGATGCGCACTCGGTTCGTCGGGTCGGGGTCGTCGATGGGCAGGGTGAAGCGCGCCGGGACGAACCGGTTGCCGCCGATCGGGTCGCCCGGGCGGCGGACGCTGATCGGCATGACGACCCTCAGCGCGGAGATCGGCCGGCCCTGATCCCAGTGGTACTCCGCCAGGGCCCCACCCACGGCGGCGAGCAGCACGTCGTTGATCGTGCCGCCTGTCGCCCGGGCCGCGGCCGCGAGGTCGCGCAGAGGGCGCTCGATCACCGCCAGGCTTCGGTCGAGGCTGCGCCCGGCGAGGACGGGCGAGCCGCCCGGGGGCGCGGGGGCGAGCGTGCGCACCGCGGAGCGGGCGATCCGGGTCATGGCGCCCAGCGCCTGCCACGGGCGGACCAGCGCGCCGGCCGCCGCCCGCGCCCCGCCCACCAGGGCGGCCGGCGGCGACACTCGCGGGCCGCCGTCGTCGGCGTCCACCGGCGGCGCCATCGACGCGTCGCCCGCCCGGGGGCGGCGAGTGCGGTCGAACAGCCGCTCGGCGATGTCGATGCCGCCGACGCCGTCCGTGAGCGTGTGGTGGAAGCGCAGGATCACCGCGGACCGGCCCCCGCCGAGGCCGTCGACCACTGTCAGGGTCCAGGGCGACCGGACCGGGTCGAACGCGGCGGCCGCGTCGGGCTCGGCCACGGCCAGCGCCGCGCCCAGCCCGCCCCCGGGTGCCGCCACTCGCCGGACGTGGGCGGCCAGGGACGGCTCGCCCGCGGGCCGCCAGCGGGGCCGGCCCAGGTCGAGCGGCGGCGGAGCGAGGCACTGGCCCAGCCGGGGAAGCAGCGCGGCGGCGCGCTCGACCGTCGCCTCGACGCCCTCCGGGGTGGGCGAGCGGTCCAGCAGCCCGACCACCACGACCGGGGTGCGCAGCACCGGGTCGGATTCGATCCTCCACAGCAGGCTGTCGGCCGCGGACAGCCGCGCCGGCATCGTCGTCTGGGACACCGCCTCACCTCCGGTCGCTTCGCTCCCCAGAGTGCAGGCGGTTCGGCTCCCCGACCAGGGACCAAAGTCCCGGGAATCGGCCGTGCTGCGGTCTACGCCAGCCCGTCGGCCAGCGTGGCCCGCAAGGCCTCCCGCCCCGAGTAGCGGGGCCGCCACCCGAGGTCGCGCTGGGCGCGGGTCGTGTCCATGATGGCCGGATGGCGGAGCGCCTCGGCCCACCCCGCGGCCTGGGGGAGGAACGGCGTGGCGGCGATCGCCCCAGCCGCGGCCCGCACCGGGCCCGCGGGGAACGAGAGCGGGGTCAGTCCCAGCTCGCGGGCGATGTCCGCCCCGGTGAGCACGCCGTCCCCGGCGAGGTTGTAGGCGCCGGGCGGCCCGGCGCCGACGATGCACGCGAGCAGCGCTTGGCCGACGTCGTCCTCGTGCACGAACTGGACCGGCAGGTCGGGGGCGGGAGCGAGGACCGGCACCGGCAGGCTTCGCATCTGGGCGACCAGCCGCCCGAGCCCCCGGGCGAGCGGCGCCAGGGCCGGCGGCATGAAGTCCTTGGCCCCGATGGCGTGCGGGCCCAGCACGATGGACGGGCGGACCACGTACAGCTCGACGGCCGGATGGTCAGCGCGAGCCCCGTCGAGGAGCAGCTCGATCTCGGCCTTCTCCCGGGCGTAGAAGAAGTGATCTGCCGGCCGGACCGGCCAGTCCTCAGTGAGCCGCGGGGGGTTGTCGGCATGGAAGCCGTAGGCGGCCACCGAGGACGCGTAGACGAAGCGCCGGGCGCCGGCGGCCGCGGCCGCCCGGAAGGCGTTCAGCGTGCCCTCGACGTTGATGCTCCGGGTGGTGGCGGCCGAAGCTGTCCCGAGCACCTGGAAGGCGAGATGCACGACGACGTCGGCCCCGGCGAAGGCCGCCTCCAGGGCCGCCGGGTCCCGGACGTCCCCCTGCCGGTACGCCAGCTTGGACCACCCGTGGGCGGCCGGGTCGAACGGCCGGCGGGCGATGCCGGCCACGCGGCCGATGCGGTCGTCGGCGTCCAGCAGCGGGATCAGCCCGAAGCCGAACGTGCCGGTCGGGCCGGTCACCGCCACCGCGAGCTCGGATCCGGAGGTGCCGCCCATCGGGCCGACGGTACCGCCCGCCGCCCGGTCAGACCGTCTTCGGCACCTTGCCGGTGCGGGTGAGGACGAACCGCATGATCTTGTGGCCGGTGTCGGCGGTGGGGTCGAACATCAGCGGGCAGCCGCCGTCGATGACGGTCATGCCGCGCTCGCGGCCGTAGACGGTGGCGGCGTCGCAGACGCTCCCCTCGCCGAACGCGCGGTGCATCCACACCTGGTCGATGCCGAGGGCCTCGCACTCGCGGACCGTGGCCTCGGCCCGGTCGGGCCGCGTGGCGATGACGACCCCGTCGACGCCGCCGGGGATGTCGTGAAGCGTGGGGTAGCACTTGTCGCCTTCGACCTCGTCGGCGTGGGGATTGACGGCGAAGACCTCGTAGCCGCGGTCCCGCAGCCGCTTGTAGACGACGTTGCTGCCATGGTCCTTCGGGTGCCGCGACACGCCGGTGACCGCGATCCGGTGCTGGGCGAGGAAGGCGGCCGCAGCTTCCTTGACGGTGGTCATGACAGGGCTCCTCTCTCGTCGGTCCCGCCGTAGTCGACCCGGAACGGCGGGTACTCGTCGCGCATCAGCGCGGCATAGGCGAGGACCCGGTAGCACCAGCGGTTCAACCCCATGACGAAGTCGAAGATCGACTCGGGATAGCGGTGGCGGAACGCGTTGATGACCATGGCGATCACGGCGAGGAGCCCGATGAGCCCGAGCCCGTCGACCCCCACGATGCCGATGAACGCCGCCACGATCAGGTAGTGGGGCAGGGCGAGCAACCACCACTTCACCAGCACTAGGCCCCGCGACAGTTGCTCGGGGTAGTCGACCGTGAAGTCGGCCGGGTACTCGGGGTCGGGCTGCAGGCTGAACGGCGGGTACCTGTCGGTGCCGAAGGCCGAGATGCCGTAGAAGCCCACCCGCCAGCTCCAGCGCATGACCCCGGTGTTGAACTCGAAGAGCGACCGGGGATAGCGGCCGGTGAACAGGATGGCGACCCCGGCCACCAACGTGAGCACGATCACCGCCAGCCACAGGAAGGCCAGGACCACGAAGTGGGGGATCAAGAGGAACCACTTCACGAGCCACAGCCAGGGGCTGAGCGGCCGCTCCAGGCGGCCCTCCAGGCGGGCGGGATAGGCGCCGGGCGAGACCATCGCATTCGCCTCCGTAGGTCGGGGCGGGCCACGCAGCGGGGAGGCTGCGCAGCCCGCACGACCAGCAAAGCTCGGATCGGGCCCGATCCCAAGGGCCGAATGGCCTGACTTCCTCGCTGTCAGTCCAGCGCGTTGAAGGTGAGGCCGGCGATCAGCCCATACTCGATGGCGGTCGGCATCAGCAGCACGAAGGCCAGCGTCGCGGTCAGCGCGAGCCCGGCCCAGAAGGCATGCACTCGGGTCATGTCGACTCCTTCCGACGGCGGCGACCTGCCGCCCGAAGGGTGTTCGGCGCGCCGAGGTCGGAAGGATGTCCCGTGGGCGTCAGGTGCCCGGCTTGGGTGTGACCTCCACCGGGACGTACTCGGGATCGCTCTCGTCCCGCATGCTGAAGCGCCACTTGCAGCACACGTCACCCGGGTCCTTCCGGGGTGGGATGGCGAGGATCTCGACCTTCATGTTCGGGTTGTAGAGCTGGGTCGTCACGATCATCGACTTGGGGCAGGTGGAGTGGCAGTTCTTCTCGAGAATGTCCGGCCGCCCCATCTGCTCCCACTGGTCGGCGGCGACGCAGCGGTTGAAGGTCATGATCCCGACGTCGGGCTCGGGCATCTCGAAGGAGAGGTCGAAGGCCTTGCCCGGCAGGGCGGTGGCGTCGACCTGGAGGTCCTTCATCCAGTCGGCCACGGTGTTCCCGGTGATGCCCAGGTAGTCGGCCTTGAGCTGCTTGACCCCGGGCAGCACCACCTCGCCCCAGAGCGTGTACTGGATGTCGAACATGGTGTCGAGCCCGTAGCGGAGGATGACCTGCGTGGCCCAGGCCTCGATGCACTGCAGCAGGTACTCGTGGCTGCCGAGGAACCAGGTCACCAGCTGGGACTTGGTCAGCTCGCCCGTGTCCGGCGCGGGCGTGAACAGCCCGGTGTAGACGACCCGGGTGGAGGCCCGGTCGGCCTCGGCGACCCGCTGGTTCGGGTCCGTGTAGCCGGTGCCCGCGGGCAGGAACTCGCCCTGCATGCGCTCGATCTCGGGCACGACCTGGTCGTTCCAGGCTTGCCACTCGATCTCGGCCATCGTCTCCGCCCCATAGCGCTTGGCCACCTCGGCCGCCCAGCCGTCCACGCACAGCTGCAGGTAGGCCTCGCTCCAGGGCAGGAACCGGGTGGCGAGCGCCTCCCGCGAGAAGTCGGTGAAGCGCAGGTCGGACCGGTAGGGGCCGGCGTAGTCGGGTAGCTCGGCGCCGGAGTCGATGTCGACCTGCTGGCGGATGTCGAGGTCGGCCTTCCGGTAGGTGACGTTCTCGTCCACCCGGGGGAACTTCGGGAAGTTGGTGAGGTCGACCCCGAGCATCAGGACGAAGTCGTCGGCCACGGCTTCCTCGTCCAGGTGGGCGCCGGGCTTGCGGATCTCCAGGAACCCGTCGAGCTGCGCGTCGGTCGTCGGTTCTGACACCGTTCGTCCCTCCTCTTGCCGGGTGGCCGTTCGCCTAGCCGATCGGCTATCCCGACGGTAGCCGATCGGCTAGGCGTGGTGCTCGGCGCGAGTACCGTCGCGGCCATGAGCTCGACGGTGCCGGTCACCTACGGGCCTGGTCCCGGGCCCTACTCCCCGGCTCAGGCGCGCATCATCGACGCGGCCATGGACCTGTTCGCCGAGCACGGCGTCGGCGGCACGTCGCTGCAGATGATCGCCGATGCCATCGGGGTGACGAAGGCCGCGGTGTACCACCAGTTCAAGACCAAGGAGGAGATCGTGGTGGCGGCGGCCGAGGCCGAGCTGGCCCGAGTCGAGGCGGCCGTCGAGGCCGCGGAGGCCGAACCCACCCCGGCCCAGGCCCGCGACCTGCTGGTCGCCCGCATCGTCGACTTGGCGGTCGAGCGGCGGCGGATGGAGAGCACCCTGCTCGGCGACCCCGTCATCATCCGCTTCTTCGCCCG
>DASRJN010000524.1:0-5681 GCA_035649455.1 Acidimicrobiales bacterium | reverse complement strand
ACGTGGAACGGCATGCGAGCGTTGGTGTCGGCCCGCTCCCGGGCACCGGCGAAGTCCCCGACGGCCAGCAGCACCTCGGAGCTCATGGAGTAGGCGTCGGAGATCTCCAGCCCCACGCGGGCGGTCGGGCGCACGCGGGACAGCACGTCCAGGCGCTCGTCGACATCGGCGAGTGCGGCGGGGATGTCGCCCAGCGCCAGGTGGGAGGCGGTGAGGGCGTCGAGGGCGATGCTGATGAGCACCGGGTCGCCCACCTCCCGGGCCGAGGCGACCGCCTGCACGGTCATGGCCACCGTGTCCGGGTCGGCCTCGGAGCCGGCGAACGCCCGCGCCACCAGCACCGCGGTCTCGGCCGCGGGCGAGCCCTCGGCCAGCGGCTCGGCCTCGGCGATCAGGGCGGTGACGGCTTCCGGCGGTGGCACCTCGTACATCAGGCCCGGCCCCCGGTTGATCAGCTCCGCCGACCGGGCCAGCGCGAACGCGGCGCGGTCCCGGGCGCCACTGGCCAGCGCAGCGTCACGCACCTCGGCCAGCAGGCGCAGGGCCTCGTTGCCGAAGTGGCGGCTGACCGCGGCACCGAACGCGTCCATCAGGGCGTCGCTGCGTGCAGTCCCCGGGCCCGCCAGCTCCGCCACCTGCTCGTAGCGACGCTGGCACTCGGCCAGCAGCCCCCGGGTGAAGCACAGCGACGCCAGGAGCGAGGCCCCTTCGCTCGCGGCGCCCTGCTCCTCGGGGCGGGCGGCGGCCGAGTGAACGGCCGAGCGGGCGTCGTCGATCACCAGGTCGACCTCGGCCTGCCACGCGGGATAGAGATCGGTGCGGGCCAGGCCCTCGCCCAACGGCAGGTCGGTGCGGGCGTCCAGCTCCCGCAGGGTGGCCAGGCTCCAGGCCAGGTGGCGCCGGCGGACGTCGTCGAGCTCGCCGCGGCGTTCCTTCTGGTCGGCCGCGTACTGCCGGATCGTCTCCAGCATGCGGTACCGGGTCTCGTTGCCCGGCACCGCCACCAGGAGGCTGTGCTCGACCAGGCGGGCGAGCCCGTCGGCCACCGCCGTGGGCTCGACCGGGTCGGGCCCGGCCACCGTGGTCGCCGCCGGCGCGGTGAACGGAGCGGCGAACACGGCCACCGCTCGCAGCAGTGCCTGGTCCGGCGGCGCCAGCAGGTCGTAGCTCCAGTCGATGGTCGAGCGCAGCGACCGGTGGCGCTCGTCCACCCGCGAGCCGCCGGCCAGCAGCCGGAGCCGCTCGGACAGGCCCTGCTCGATGCCGTCGAGCCCGAGCGACGGCACCCGGGCGGCGGCGAGCTCGATGGCGAGAGCCATGCCGTCGAGGCGGCGGCAGATCTCCCCGACGCGGGCCGCCGCGGGTGGGTCGTCCTCGACGTCCAGGCCGGCGCCGGCCTGGCGGGCCCGCTCGACGAAAAGCGCCACCGCGTCCCCGGCCGCCTCGCCGGGCAGCGACAGGCCGGGCACCGGGAACACGTGCTCGAAGGGCAGCATCAGCCGGGCCTGGCTGGTGGCGAGGACACCGACGCCGGGGCAGCGCCCCAGCAGGCGTTCGAGGAAGAGCGCCACGCCGTCCCGCAGGTGCTCGCAGTTGTCCAGCACCAGCAGGGTCTCGGCCTCGGCCCACTCGATGGCCAGGGCCTCCTCGACTGTCAGGCCCCGGGGCTCGTCCAGGCCGATGGCGGCGCTGACTGCTCCCGCGATCTGGGCCGGGTCGGTCACGGGCACCAGGTCGACGAACCACACCCCGTCGCGCCGGTCTTCGGCCAGGTCCGCGGCCACCGCCACCGCCAGGCGGCTCTTGCCCACCCCGCCGGGGCCCAGCGCGGTGACCAGCCGCTCGCGGCCGAGGGCCGCCCGTAGCTCGGCCACCTCGGCCACCCGCCCCACGAACGAGGTGAGCGGTACCGGCACGCCCCGTCGCGGGGCGGTCGCGCGCCCGTTGCCCGCCAGCCGGGCCAGCTCCCGCCGGTCGGACGCCCCCAGCTTGCGGAGCAGGGAGGACACGTGGCTCTCGACCGTGCGGATGGACACGAAAAGGCGTGAAGCGATCTCCGCGTTGGTGGCACGCTCGGCGATGAGGTCCAGGACCTCGGCTTCCCGCTCGGAAACGCCGGCTTCGGTCGGGCCACCTCGGATCGTCACCTTGGGAGTCTGCCGGATGCCGGCCGCGAACCGGCGGCGGGTTTCTCGCTGATCCGTGGTGAGTCCGTGGTGGATCCGTGGTGCGCACGGATGGCACGGGCCCGGCGCGAGCGCACGATCGAGGCATGACCTACCACGAGACCATCGCCCTCTCCGAAGCCCACCGCCACGACCTGCTGACCGACTCGGCCCGCGCCCGGGCCACCCGGCGCCACCGGCGGCCGAGCCTGCGCATCCGGCGCCGGCCCACCCCGTACACCGCATGATCCGACCACCCCCTCGGCTCCGAACCTAAGCCCGCAAGGCTTCGGGTCGACGAGCAGAGGGGAGACGAGATGCGGCGGATCGCGGCGTACGCGGTTCTGGCTCTGCTGGCGGCCGCCGCGGGCTGCACTTTCGACGGCTCATCGCCCCGGGAGCAGGTCGCCCCGGCCCGCACTGACGCCATGGACTCCCCCGAGGCTCCGGACGACTCGCTGGAGGTGTACACCACCCGCCTCGACGCCCCCGCGCTTGCCGCGCTTCGCAACCTGGGCGTCGACGTGGAGCACCTGGTGGCCACCAGCGCGCGGGATGGGTCGCCGGCCGTCGAGGTCGTGCTGTCGGGCCGGCAGGCCGGCGACCTGGCCGCGCAGGGCGTCGCGCTCGAGCCGCGCCGCGTCGACGGCCTCACCAGCTCGCAGGCAGCGACGCGGGCCGGGACCGGTGGGTACGACGTGTTCCGGACGTACCGCGGGCCGGGCGGCATCCGCGACGAGCTCGCCCAGCTGGCCGCCGCCCACCGCGACATCACCGAGCTCGTCACCATCGGCCGGACCGTCCAGGGCCAGGACATCGTGGCCCTGAAGGTCACCCGCCGGGCCCGCCACACCCGCGACGGCCAGCGGCCCGCCGTCCTCTACCTGGGGACCCAACACGCCCGCGAGTGGATCACCACGGAGATGGTGCGGCGGCTGGCCCACCACGTGGTCGAGGGCTACGGAAGCGACGCCGCGCTCACCGACCTGGTCGACGGGACCGAGCTGTGGTTCGTGCCGGTCGCCAACCCCGACGGCTACGACTACACGTTCACGCCCGGCCACCGGCACTGGCGCAAGAACCTGAGGGACAACGACGGTGACGGCCGCATCACCGTCAACGACGGCGTCGACCTCAACCGCAACTTCCCGACCCGCTGGCGCTACGACGACGAGGGCTCCTCGTCCCAGCCGGGCAGCGAGGCGTACCGGGGCAGCGGCCCCGCGTCCGAGCCGGAGGTGCGTGCGGTCGACGGCCTCCTGGCCCGGGTGGGCTTCGAGTTCGTCGTCAACTACCACTCGGCCGCCGAGCGGCTGCTCTACGGCTCCGCCTGGCAGGTGGCCACCCCCACGCCCGACGACGTCGTGTACGAGGCGCTGGCCGGCGACGACACCGCGCCGGCGGTGCCGGGCTACGACCCCGACCTCTGGTCCGAGCTCTACACCGCCAACGGCGAGGCCACCGAGCACGGCCATGTCGCCTACGGCGCCCTGGGGTTCACGCCCGAGATGTCCTCGTGCCAGACCGCCAGCGCGTCGAACCCGGCGGACCGGTGGGAGCCGGCCGCCTGCCCCGGTGCCTTCGACTTCCCCGACGACCAGGCGCTGATCGCGGCCGAGTTCGCCAAGAACCTGCCCTTCGCCCTGGCCACGGCCGGCTCCGCCGCCGATCCCGGCCACCCGGTGTCCTCGTCGGGGCGGGCGACGCCCGAGTTCGTGGTCGACCGCTTCGACGTCTCCTACGGCGATCCCCAGACCGTGGCCGTCACCGCCCGGCGCGACCAGCGCAGACGCCGGCTCAACTACCGGGTCAACGGCGGTCCCGTGCAGCAAGCCCATGTCGGCGAGTGGGAGGGCGGCGAGCGCTACGGCGGCGAGCGGGACCGGTACTACGCCGAGTTCCGAGGGGAGGTGACGGGCACCGGGGTGGGCGACTCGGTCGAGGTGTGGTTCACCGCCGGGAGCGGTCGCAACGAGATCCAGAGCGACCACTTCAGCTACACCGTGGCCTCCGACTCCGGCGCCGAGGCGCTCATCCTGGCCAGCGAGGACTACACCGGGGTCAACCCCACCTATCCGGCGGGGACCACCGCGCCGCGCTACGTGGACACCTACGCGGCCGCCCTCGAAGCCAACGGGATCAGCCACGCCACCTGGGATGTCGACGCCCAGGGTGTACCCCACTCCCTGGGCGTGCTCAGCCACTTCGGCGGGGTGGTGTGGGAGACGGGCGCCGACCGGTTGGTGCAGGATCCCGAGGACCAGCTGACCGACACGTTCCTGCTGGGCCCGCTGCCCGACCTGGCGGTGGCCGAGCGCCACCAGTTCCTCACGCTGGCGGTGCGCGACTACCTGAACGAGGGCGGCAAGCTCGTCCAGGCAGGCGAGAACGCCCAGTACCACGGCCTGCTCGGGCGCTCCCTGGGCGCCGTGTTCTACGGCCTGAACGGCGCTCCGGAGCGGGACTGCGCCGTCACCGACGACTTCCTCGCCGACTGCCTGCTGCTCAACGACGACTTTGCCCAGTACTACCTGGGCGTGAACGACCGAGCCTCGTTCGCCACCCCGGCCGGGATCGAGGGCACCGGGAACCAGGGCGGGGTCAGCGCCTCCTTCGGCGGCCCCGCCGTAGCCGAGAACCCGCTCGACGAGGCCGGCGGGTTCTCGCTCACCAGCGACGCGCTCTCGCCCGCGGACTTCCCCCAGTTCGCGGGCGAGGCGTCGAGCCGGTACCGGGGCGCGGGCAACGTCAACCCGTTCGGCCCGGTGGAGGGCAACCGCTACGCCGGTGCCCTCCCGGCCCCGGTCTCGTACCAGCGCCTCGGCCGGACACTCGACCTGACCGGCGTCTCGGCCGCCGACGCCCCCACGCTGTCCCTGAAGCTGTCGTACAGCACGCTGGCCACGTTCCACCACGCGATCGTCGAGGCGGCCCCGTCGGGCACGGACGAGTGGACGACGCTGCGCGACCTCAACGGCCGCACCTCACCGGCCACACCGTCGTCGTGCGTGGGCCTCGACCTGCTGGACCTCCACCCGTTCCTGCGCCACTACCTGAGCCAGGACGCCCCGGGCGCCCCCTGCCGGCCCACCGGCACGACCGGGACGTGGAACGGCTTCACCGGGGACTCGCCCGGCTGGGTCGACGCCCGCTTCGACCTATCCCCGTACGCGGGCCGCTCGGTCGACGTGAAGCTCAGCTACGTCACCGACTTCGTCGAGGCCGGCGTGGCGGGCGGCGTCGGGGTCTTCGTCGACGTCACCCGCCTGCTCGCCGGCCGCCGGGTCCGCGACGCGGACGGCTTCGAGCGCCCGACCAGCGCCTGGACCGTGGAAGGCCCACCCCCCGGCAGCCCCCCGGCCAACCAGGGCGACTTCGCCATCACCACCACGCTCATAGACCTGGCCGCCTCGGTCTCCACGGAGGACACGGTGCTGTTCGGCTACGGCATCGAATCCCTGGCCGCCCCCGAGGACCGCGCCACCGTGCTCGGCCGGGCCCTGGACCACCTGCTCC
>DASRJN010000523.1:0-7948 GCA_035649455.1 Acidimicrobiales bacterium | reverse complement strand
GGCCGCGACTGGTGGCGGGTGGTCACTGCACGTCGTACGGTCGATGGTTTGACGGCGTGAGGAGGCGGGATGGCGATCGAGACCGGCACGGATCGGGGCGCGGTGTCGGAGGCGGCAGCGGGGGCTTCGGGGGCGGCGGGGGCGGGGGTGGTGCGGGAGGCCGTGGATGCGCTGGCGCGGGGGTTTGCGGCGCAGCGCCGCGAGCGGCAGCAGCGGCAGGAGCTCGACCCGGCTGACTTGGAGGCGTTGGCGGGGGCGGGGTTGTTGCGTGCGGGGTTGCCGGCGGCGCGAGGGGGGTTGTGGGGCGACATGGCGTCGGCGGCCCGGGGGATCTGCGAGATCTATCGGGTGCTGGCGCGGGGGGACTCGTCGCTGGCGCTGACGACCTCGATGCATCCGGCGGTGTTGGCGTTCTGGTTGGCGACGCCGGAGGTCCCCGAACCGGACGCGGATCGGTGGCGGCGGCAGCGGGAGACGGTGTTCGACGGGGTGGAGCAGGGGGCTTGGTGGGGGACCATCACATCGGAGCCGGGTAGCGGGGGTGATGTTGCCCGCACCCGGACGCAGGCCGTGAGGTCATCGGGCGAGGGCGCAGGCGAGGGCGATGTCGAAGGGTGGCGGCTCACGGGGCAGAAGCACTTCGGCAGCGGGACCGGGGTCACGTCGTACATGTTGACGACCGCGCTTCCCGAAGGTGAGGACGAGCCCGACTGGTTCTACGTGCCGGTGGCCGGGAACGCCCTCGACGGCTCGCAGGGGATCACGCTGGTCGCACCGTGGGACGGGCACGGGATGGCCGCCACCCAGAGCCATGCGCTCGCCTTCGACGGCGCGTCAGCGGTCCGCTTCGCATGGCCGGGACATCTGGGCGAGCTGATCGGCAACGCTGCGCCGTTCATCGCCACCTTGTTCACCGCAGTCGTGCTCGGCATCGTCGAGGAGGCCGTCGACACGGCGAGGCAACAGCTCGCACCCAGAGCAGAGGGGATGCGGCCGTACGAGCAGGTCGAGTGGGCCCAGGCCGAGCTCGAGGCGTGGACCATGGCGCAGGTGTACGAGGGGGCGCTGCGGGCCATCGAGTCGGGGCGGCCCGCACGAGGTGCGGCGCTGCGGGCCAAGACGGCGGGGGCGCAACTGGCGGAGTCGTGCCTGGGCCGGCTGTGCCGGGTGCTGGGAGGCGGCACGTTCTCGCGGCGCTCGCCCTTCGGGCATTGGTACGAGGACGTGCGCGCGCTCGGCTTCCTGCGCCCGCCGTGGGGGCTCGCGTTCGACGGCCTGATCGTCGAGTCGTGGGAGCCGACCGGCTGACGGCACGGAACGCACACGGAGGCCACGATGGCGGCCGCGCCGGCAGAGGTACCGGCGGGCCTGGCCATCGTGGGCATCACCGTTGATGCCCGCCCAGGCCCAGCGAGGGGAAGAGCCGGACCTGGGCGCCGCCCGTAGGGGTGGATCTACCGGGAACGGGAGCTACCCGCCGAGGGAGACGCGAACCAGGTCAGTGGCGCTGGGCGAGCCAGGCCAGGACGTCGTCGTAGACGCCGCCGGCGTTGGCGTGGGTCGCCCAGTTGCGGGCCGTGGCGAACCACTCCCGGGTCGATGGGGCGACGGCGCGGGCGGCGGCGGTCAGCTCCTTGGCCGTCAACGGGGAGACGGAGCTCGCCCCGCGGCGCAACGCCTCACGCAGCTTCGCCTCCACCGCGCGGTCCACCACGGCCTCCAGATCGGCGCCCGAGTAGCCGTCCGTGCGGGCCGCCAGATGGTCGTAGTCGACGGCCTCGACCGGCTTGCCCGCGCACAGGATGCGCAGGATGGCGGCGCGGGCCGGCTGGTCGGGTGGCGGCACGAACAGGATCCGGTCGAAGCGGCCCGGGCGCCGGAACGCGCTGTCCACGTACCAGGGGGCGTTGGTCGCCGCCAGCACCAGCACCGAGTCGTTGTCGCCCTCCACCCCGTCCAGCTCGCTCAGGAACTGGTTGATGAGGTGCCGGCCGCCGCTGGCGTGCATGTCGGCCCGGCTGGCGCCCAGGGCGTCGACCTCGTCGAAGAACAGGACGCAGGGGGCGTTGCGCCGTGCCCGCTCGAACACCTCGTGCAGGTTGCGCTCGCTCTGGCCGATCCACATGTCGAGGATCTCGTGCAGCCCGACGGCGATGAACGGGCCGCCGAGCTCGCCCGCGGTCGCCCGGGCCAGGTGGGTCTTGCCGCACCCGGGCGGGCCGTACATGAGGATGCCCCCGCCGGCCGCCTTGCCGAAGGCGGAGAACAGCTCAGGATTCTGCAGGGGAGCCAGGATCTTGATGCGGACCTCCTCCTTCACCTCCTCCATGCCGCCGACGTCGGCGAAGGTGACGTCCGACCGGACGAGGTCGATGTCCACCGCGAGCTCGATGTCCTCCCCGAGGTCGAGCTCGAGGTCGAAGTCGAGGCCAGGACCACCGGCGACGACGGCCTCGGCCCGCATGCCCAGCCGGTCCGCCAACTCCACGTCGGCCAGCGCGGGCGAGGCCGCCACCGCCTCCAGGTAGCAGGCACGGGCCTCCGCCCGCGCACCGGTGGCGAGGTGGAGGCGGGCGGCGAGCAACCGGGCCTCGGGGGACGCCGACCCCGGCGGGCGGCTCTCCAGCACGGCGAGGCCCTCGTGGTGGCGCCCCTGGCGGAAGAAGGCGTCGGCCAGCCCCACCGCACACCGGTCGTCGTCGGGTGCCAGCTTCAGCGCCGCCCGGTACTCCTGCTCGGCCTCGCCCGCCCGGTTCGCCGCCAGCAGCGAGTCGGCCAAGTGGCGCCGCAGGGGCACGTTGTCCGGCGAGACCCGGACGGCCTCGAACAGAGCCTCGAATGCATCCCCGGCTACCACCGCCCGCTCCTCACGACCCGACGATCACCAACACCGCCGCCATCACGACGGCCCAGAGTGCCAGCCCTGCCGCGTGGGCGACGGCCACCCGGGTGACCAGGCGGCGGCGACCCCACGGATCGGCGTCGAGCGCCACCCCGGTGACGGCCAGGACATAGAGGCCGAGGACGAGGACCACCGCAGCGGCGATCGCCCCGCCCGCCAGGACGGCCACCAGCGTGTCCAGCAGCACGAATGCCAGCACGCCGCCGAACACCCGGGCGGCCGAAGCGTCGGCCGGGGTGACCGCCAGGCGGCCGTAGCGGCTGGCGCGCAGCACCGCGGTCGTGAACGGCCGCACCGCCACCCGGCCCAGGGTGCCCAGCAGGGCCACCGGGCCCAGCAGGACGGTCCGCCGCCCGGGCTCCGGCGTCAGCCCGGTTCCACGCGGCAGACCGAGCAGCCAGGCGATGAGCGCGGCGTAGAGCGGCCGCCCGGCCAGCCCCAGGCCGATCAGCCCGAAGTCGCGCAGCCAGTCCTTGGTGGGATCGAGCTGCTGCGCCTCCCGCAGGCAGGCGAAGGCGGCTTCGTGGTCGCCGGAGGCCATGCTCGTCAGCCCGGCGAGCGCGTGGGCTGTCGGATCGTCGGGGCCGGCGGCGAGCTTGCGGCGGGCGTCTTCCATCGCCTCCTCGGCCCGGCCCAGCGACACCAGGGCGAGCGCCCGCCCGACCGGTGCGTTCTCGTCGAACGGGTCCAGCGCCAGGGCGGCGTCGGCGGCGCCCAGCGCCTCGTCCCATCGCTCCTGTTCCAGCAACAGCCACGAGTGGAGGGCGTGGTACTGCGGCTCGTCGGGGTCGAGCTCGATGGCCTGGAGGATGGCCCGCTCGGCGCCCTCGTGGTCTCCCCGGTCCTGCAACAGCACGAAGTGCGCGTGGTGGGCGCAGGGGTCGCCGGGCGCCAGTGCGAGGGCTGCCGAGATCACCACCTCGGCCTCGTCGAGCTCCTCCAGCCCGAGGAGGCAGGTGGCCAGCCCGATGAGCAGGTCCGGGTCCTCCGGCTCGATGGCGAGCCCGGCCCGCATCTCGCGCGCGGCATCTTGCATGCGGCCCTCGTCGATCAGCACCGCGGCGCGCTTGTAGTGGAGCTTGGCGGTCGAGTCCATGGAGAGGCCGATCATCGCGCCGGGCGACGACCGTGCGGACGCGGCCCGCGACACTGGAGGCGATGGAACCGGACGTGTGGATCGACGAGCGGTTGGTCGTCCGGCCGTCGGGGATCGAGGGCCGGGGGTGGTTCTCGGCTGAGGACATCGCGGGCGGGGAGGTGGTGGTCCGGCTCGGCGGGCGGCTGGTGTCGTCGGCGGAGCTGGGCGAGCTGCTCGCCGCGGCCGGCGACGATCCCGGTGCGGGCTTCATCGACACCGTGCAGGTGGCGGACGACGTGCACCTGGTGCTGCCGCCGGGGACCAAGGCGCACTATGGGAACCACAGCTGCGCTCCGAACCTGGCCTTCGACGGGTCCTTCGCCATCCGCGCGCTCCGCGCCATCCCGGCCGGGGAGGAGCTGACCGCCGACTACGCCACCTGCTCGGGGCCCGGGCTGGTCCTGGACTGCCGCTGCGGGGCGCCGGGCTGCCGCGGGCGGGTGGTGGGGCGGCAGACTCCCCCGCATGGCTGAGCCGGCCGCGCCGAAGCCGAGATCGAGACCGAGACGAACCTCGACGTGGGCCCGGGCCCGGGCGTGGGCCCACGGACTGGTCGTGCGCGGGCTGCCGGCGCGCCAGGCCGCGCTCGTCGGCGCGCTGGCAGTCGGGCTGACGGCACTGGCCGTCCACGGGTTGGAGCACGTGCTGGGGCGGCCGGCGCAGGCGTTGCTGCTGGTGGTGCCGGTGGCCGCGACCGCCGCGCTCGGGGGGCGGCGGCCGGCGCAGGTGGTGGCCGCGCTGGCCACGCTCACGTTCAGCTTGCTGCTGCCCCCGACCGGAAGGCCGATCGTGCGGGTGGCGGACGACCTGGTCGCCCTGATCGTGTTCTCGATCGTGGCCTTCGCGGTCGGTGGCCTGGTGGCGTCGAGGGTCGATGCGCTGGCCCGGGTCGAGCAGCAGCGGGCCATCCTGCTCCGGCTGGTGTCCCACGACCTGCGGACCCCGCTGGCCGCCGTCGTGGGCGCGGCGAGCGAGGCCCGCGACGCCGATTGGCTGGACGACGCGGGGCGCCGCGACCTGCTCGACATCGTCGTCGAGGAGGGCATGCGGCTCGACCGCCTCGTGGCCAACATCCTGAGCCTGGCTCGCATCGAGGCGGGCGCGCTGCAGCCCCGCTGGCAGGCGGTCGACCTCCACGAGGTGGTCGGGCAGAGCACCCGGCGGCTGGAGGCCGTCGCGGCGAGGGGCGGCGTGGCGCTGGCCGCGGAGCTGAAGCGGGAGCTGCCGGTGGTCCAGGGCGACCACGTGTTGCTGGAGCAGGTGGTGGCCAACCTGGTCGAGAACGCGATACGCCACACGCCCAGCGGGGGGACGGTCACAGTGCGGGGCGAGGCGGCGACCCCCGAGCAGGTCCTCGTCAGCGTGGCCGACAGTGGTCCCGGCGTGCCCCCGGGCGAGGCCGCCACCATCTTCGAGCCGTTCCGCCGGGGCGGTGGCCCGCCCGGGCTGGCCGGCGTCGGCCTCGCCATCTGCAAAGAGGTCGTGGAGGCCCACGGCGGTAGCATCGCCGTCCGTGACCTTGCCGCAGGCGGAGCCGAGTTCACGGTCACGCTCCCCGTTCGCTGACGTCCCCGTCCTGCTGGTGGAGGACGACGAGGTGCTGGCCCAGGTGGTGGCCGGGGCCCTGCGGGGACGCGGCTACCCGGTCGAGATCGTGGGCACCGGCGGGGAGGCGCTCGCGCGGGCGTCGGCCACCGAGCCGAAGGTCGTGGTGCTCGACCTCGGCCTGCCGGACATCGACGGGATCGACGTGTGCCGCCGGCTGCGGCGCTGGTTCGAGGAGCCGATCGTGGTGCTCAGCGCGGACGGGGACGAGGACCGCAAGGTCACCGCCCTCGACGACGGGGCCGACGACTACGTCACCAAGCCGTTCTCCATGGCCGAGCTCATGGCCCGGCTGCGGGTGGCTGTCCGCCACCGCCAGGCCCAGCTGAGCCCGGCGGCGGACGGTGTCCGGCTCGGCGACCTGCACGTCGACGTCACCGGCCACCGCGCCGCGGTGGCGGGCGAGCCACTGCGCCTGACCCGCAAGGAGTTCGGGCTGCTGTCGCTGCTGGCCCGGGGCCACGGCCGGGTCCTGACCCACCGCGCGCTGCTCGACGCCGTGTGGGGCTCGCCCGACCTGGCGCAGACCGCATCGCTGCGCGTCCACATCACTCAGCTGCGCAACAAGTTGGGCCGCGGACCGTACCGGCCGCGCCT
Organism: Acidimicrobiales bacterium; assembly: GCA_035649455.1. Taxonomy (GTDB): domain Bacteria; phylum Actinomycetota; class Acidimicrobiia; order Acidimicrobiales; family VFJN01; genus ZC4RG19. The sequence goes on along the minus strand of DASRJN010000523.1, from coordinate 1,706 downwards.
GGTCAGCGAGCCCGGCGTCGGCTACCGGCTGGTGACCCCGGACCCACCCGAGGCGCCCGATCGCGACAGATAAGCGTCAGATAATCGACCTCAACAGGCAATAGGGGCCGAATGATTACGTAACCCTTGCTTCGTACGTTGCGCGCCATGGCGCTCAGACTCCAACGATTCAAGGACAGGGACACCCGGCGCTTGTTCGGGGTGATCCTCACGGGCAAGCTGCTCGGCATCGCCGGGCTGCTGGCGGGCATGAAGCTGTTCGCGCACCTCTTCGAGACGCCGGCCGGCGCAGCACCGCTGGGGGCCGCGGCTCAGCAGGCCGACAGCTTCATCAGCCCGATCAACACCGCGTGGGTGCTGATCACGGCGTTCCTCGTCTTCTTCATGCAGGCCGGCTTCATGGCCCTCGAGGCGGGTTTCGCCCGCTCCCGGGAATCGGTCAACGTGCTGCTGGAGTGCGTGTTCGACACCTGCCTGTGCGGCCTCCTCTACTGGGCGGTCGGCTTCGCCTTCCAGTTCGGGCTGGGCAACGGGATCATCGGCCACCAGTACTTCTTCCTCCACGGTGCCCCGGCCACCTACGACTACGGCGGGCTGTTCGACACGAAGGTGGCGTTCCTCGCCTTCTTCCTGTTCCAGTTCGCCTTCGCCGACACCGCCTCGACCATCACGTCGGGCGCCATGGTCGGCCGCACCAGCTTCAAGGGCGACATCATCTACAGCGCCTGCGTGTCCGGCCTGATCTACCCGATCATCGGGCACTGGGTGTGGGGACCCGGCGGCTGGCTGGGCACCACCATGGGCTGGTTCTCCGGCATCACCAAGGACGGCCTGTGGTTCCGTGACTTCGCCGGCTCCACCGTGGTGCACACCGTCGGCGGTTTCATCGCCCTGTGGGGCGCCATCGTGCTCGGGCCTCGCCTGGGGAGGCGCTTCGCTCGGGACGGCGGTGGCCCGACGCCGCCCCACGACCTGGTCATGGCCTCGATCGGCGCCGTCATCCTGTGGTTCGGCTGGTACGGCTTCAACCCCGGCTCGACCCTGTCGGCCATGGACTTCGAGGGCATCGGCCGGGTGGCCGCCAACACCACGCTGGCCGCGGCCGCGGGAGGCATGGCCGCCGTGCTGTTCGTCTACCCCCGGTCCAAGAAGTGGGACCTGGGCATGTCGCTCAACGGCTTCCTCGGCGGCCTCGTGGCCATCACCGCTCCCTGTTACTGGGTGTCACCGGGAGGCGCCGTCCTCATCGGCGCCATCGCCGGCTGCCTCGTCCCGCTCGGGGTCGACCTGCTCGAACGGCTACGCATCGACGATCCGATCGGGGCGGTGGCGGTCCACGGCTTCGTCGGCATCTGGGGCACGCTGGCCGTCGGCCTGTTCGCCACCGGGCAGTTCGGCGTGCCCGGCCCCGAGGGCGCCGACAACTCGGTCCCGGTCGAGGGCCTGTTCTACGGCGGCGGCACGTCGCAGCTGGTGGTCCAGCTCATCGGCAGCCTGTCCGCCGTGGTGGTGGTGTCCGTCGCGTCGTTCGTGATCTTCAAGGCGATCCGGACCCTGCCCGGCAGCTGGAACCTGCGCCTGGAGAAGGAGCTCGAGCTCGAGGGCATCGACTACGCCGAGCACGGCAACCGGGCGTACCACATGGAGTTCGGCCACGGCATGACCTACACGACCCCGAGCGGCCTCAGCGGCGACGGCGCTCTGGT
>DASRJN010000522.1:0-5388 GCA_035649455.1 Acidimicrobiales bacterium | reverse complement strand
CTCGGCGTCGACACCACGGACTACCGCGCCGCGCTGGACCTCCTCGCCGCGGGGACGTACCCGTTTCCCGACCTGCCCCGCGTCACCGTGGGGCTGGACGGCGCGGCCGAGCTGCTGGAGACGATGGCCGGCGAGCGCGGCATCCCGCCGGTCCACGCCGTGCTCGTCCCGCAGGACAGGCCCTAGGTCCAGGCGCCGTCGGCGAGGGTGATCGGCTGGCGCTCGACGTCCGGCGTCTGCCCGCCGGCGGCCAGGAAGCGCTCCATGCGGGCCGCGGCCTCGGGGTCGGCGAGGCAGCGGGTGAACCGCTGCCACTCGGCCCGCAGGCCCGGCACCGGGTCGGGCTCGGCCGCCGCCACCGAGGCCTTGGCCTCCGCCACCACCACCGCCGGCAGCGAGGCGATGCGGGCCACGAGGGCGTCGACGAACGGCCACACCTCGTCAGGGGGCAAGGCCCGGTTGACCAGGCCCCACCGGTCGGCCTGCTCGGCGTCCACGTCAGCGCCCCCCAGCACGATCTCCAGGGCCCGGGCTCGCCCCACCAGGCGGGGCATCCGCTGGGTGCCACTCCCGCCCGGGATGATGCCGACCAGCGCCTCGGGCTGGCCGAACACGGCCCGGCCCCGAGCCGCCACCCGAATGTCGAACGATGACACCAGCTCGCAGCCGCCACCCCGGGCCACACCCTCTATGACGGCGATGGTGGCCGCGGGCATGGTGCGGAACCGGTCGACCATGGCGTGGAAGAAGGCCAGCTCCTCGGGGGGCTGGGCCAGCGCTTCGCGCGGCAGCGCCAGGATGGCCTCGATGTCGGCGTGGGCCACGAAGAACTCGGGGTTCGCCGACCCGAGCACCAGCACCCGGACGCCGGCGTCGGCCTCCACCTCCCGCCCCAGCCGGTCGAGCTCGATCATCAACGGCACGTCGAGCAGGTTGATCGGCGGGTTGTCGATGGTGACCCGGCACGCTCCCCCACCGGCCTCCACCTGCAACAAGTTGAAGTCCTCGTACGCCATGCGGTGACGCTAGGCGTCCCGGGGCCATCCGGCCCTTCCAACCAGGCCACCGGCGGGTGATCATGAGGGGCAAGGAGGTGACACCATGCGCGCACTCACACGGGTGTTCCTGGCCCTGATCCTGGCGGCGCTGGCCCTGGTGGCGGGCGCCTCTGCCGCCGGTGCGCAGGCCGAGGACAGCACCGACAACATCGTCGTCATCACCGGGCGGGCCGAGGTCCGGGAGGGCGAGACCGTCGACAACGTCGTGATCTTCGACGGCAACGTCACCGTCGACGGCACCGTGAACGACAACATCGTCGCCCTCCACGGCGACGTGCAGATCAACGGCACCGCGCGCGACGACGTCGTCGTGGCCGACGGCCGGGTGACCGTGGCCGACGGCGGCCGGGTCGAGGGCGACATCGTGTCGCGGCGCCGGCCGGTGGTGGAGAGTGGTGGCACGTTCGAGGGCTCGTGGGAACGCTGGAACCCGCGGGCCTGGAGCGATGCCTGGTCGGCCGTGAGCTGGCTCGCGCTGTGGCTGGCCGTCACCGTCTCGACCCTGATCCTCGGTCTGGTGCTCGGCCTCCTGGCGCCGCGAGCGGCCCGAGCGGTCGACGGCGCGGCCAGCGACTGGGGGCCGGTGATCCTGTGGGGCCTGGCGCTGCTGATCGGCCTGCCCATCGTTGCCGTCATCGCCATGGTGACCCTCGTTGGGCTGCCCTTCGGGCTCGGCCTGCTGTTCGCGTTGGGGCTGATCTACGCGGTCGGCTACGTCGCCGGTGCCTGGGTCCTCGGCCGGCGGGTGGCGTCGCAGGCCTCGCCGATCGTCTCCTTCCTCGCCGGGTGGGGCATCCTGCGGGTGCTCGCGCTGATCCCGCTCCTCAACGGGCTCGTGTGGGTGGCCGCCACCGTGGTCGGCCTGGGCGCCATCGTGGTCGCCATCCATCGCGCCCGCCGCGGCGAAGCCGTCGCCGAAGCCGAGGCCGCACCGCCCGCGCCGCCGGCACCGCCTCCGCCCGCGGCCCCACCGCCACCGGCAGACGCGCCTGTCTAGGCGCCGCTCGACCTCAGCTGCCCCCGACCTGGGGCATGACGTCCTCCACCACCCGGCGGAGGTAGGTCCACGCGAGCTCAGGGGGCAGGCCGCCGATGAGCGGGTGCAGCTGGAGCGGCTCGCCCGAGCGGACCAGGGCCACCGCCTCGTCGACATCCACGATGCGGTGCGTGCGGTTCTCGGCCCGCAGCTCCTCGGCCGTGGTCGCGAACGACAGGCTCGCGGTGGTCGTGTCCCCCGCGTTGCTGGACGCGTAGGCGAGGACGTCGTGCATCAGGTACGGGCCCAGCTCGACCCACGCGCGGTCGACGTCGTCGGCCACGAACACCGTCGTCGCCGTGTCCCGGGACGGGATCATGCAGAAGCCCGGCTCGTGGCCGTGGGCCCGGGCCTCGTCCTCGTAGACCGCCGACAGCCCGGGATCGCCACCCTGGGCGATGAACGCCAGCCCGTGGCGGCCCGCACGCCGGGCGGCCGCGGCGCTGCCCCCGCCCCAGGCCACGAACGGACCACCCGGCGTGACCGGAGCCGGGGTGACCTGCACGGTGCGACCGTCGAGTGGGAACGGCTCGCCCGTCTTGGCCCGGAGCAGGACGCCGAGCTTCTCCTCGGCCAGCTTGCCGCGCCGGTGGAAGTCGGCCCCGTACAGCTCGTACTCCTCGGGGCGGTAGCCGATGGCGGCCACGTAGCTCACCCGGCCCCCGCTGAGGATGTCGAGGACGATCATCTCCTCGGCGAGCCGGACGGGATGGCACAAGGGCAGGATGACGATGGCGACCGTGATGGGGAGCGTCGTGGTGCGGGCGGCCATCGCCGTCGCCATGATCAGCGGCGACGGGAGGTAGCCGTCATCCCAGGTGTGGTGCTCGCACACCACCGCGGCCAGCGCGCCGCGGCCGTCGACGTACGCCACCATGTCGAGCGCAGCCGCGTACAGGTCGGCCCGCGGCGCCCCTGTCTCCGGAGCGCGCATGTCGAAACGTAAGGTGAACAACGCTCCCCCACCTGTCTTACGGAACGATCATTTCCGTAAACGTATAATCGGCCCCGCGGACGTCGAACAAGAGTGGCACATGACGATCAAGCCCGAACCGCCGTCTCGGGGCAGGCCCCGTGATCCGAGCATCGACGCCCTGGTCCTCGAGACCACCCGGGAGCTGCTCAGCGAGGAGGGCTTCGCTGCCACCACCGTCCAGGAGATCTCCCGCCGCTCGGGCGTCCATCCCCCGGCCATCTACCGGCGCTGGCCGTCCCGCCTGGCGCTGATCGAAGACGCCGCGTTCTCGGACCTCGGCGAGGTGGCGGTGCGCCCGACCGGCGACCTGGCGCGGGACCTCCGCCGGTTCGTCCGGGCCTACGCGCGTGCGCTGTCCGGCCCGGCCGCCCGGGCCGCCATGCCGGGGCTCGTCGCCTCCCACCAGAGCGACGCCACCACGCCTCCCCAGGAGTGGATCCACCTCTCCCTCCGCCCGCAGTTCTACGCGATCCTGGCCGCGGCCCCCGGCGACGTCGATCCTGAGGTGGACCCGGATCGGGTCTTCGATCTGGTGCTCGGCGCGGTCCTGGCCGGCATCCTGGTACCAGCCATCGCCCAGCGCCGCAACCACGTCGACAGCACGGTCGAGCTGCTCGTCCGGCTGCTGCGTCCCGCCGTGCCGGCCCGCCGCCAGGCCACGGGGTCGTAGGCCCATGGACCGGGAGCTGCTGGCGCACGTCGCCATCACCCGCCTACAGGGCCGCTATGCCGACATCGCCTCACGCCAGGCATGGCCGGAGATGCAGTCGATCGTCCTCGCCGACGCCACCTTCTCCTTCGACCTGGGCGCCGGGGACGTGCTGACCTTCGTCGGGCCCGACGAGCTGGCCGCCTTCGGCGCCCGCGCGTGCGAGCGGTTCGCGTTCTACGAGTACATCCCCCTCAACACCGTCATCTCGCTCACGTCGAAGCACCGGGCCGGCGGCCGCTCGTACTCCCTCGAGATCGGGGTGGACAAGGCCAGCCGCGAGTGGACGGAGTTCTACGGCCTCTACCACGACGACTACACCGTGGACCACGGCGAGTGGCGCTTCGCCCGCCGCCACTTCCAGACGATGGCGCGGCGAGGCGCGGGCAGGACCCGCACGTTCCCGCCGACCAACCCGGGCTGAACACCGGTCCTCACACCCTTCACTCGTCGGACGGCTCGTGAGGGTTTACACAAGCAGGCCGCTTCCGGCCAGACGGCAGTCAGCGGGGCACGAGCCCTCCGCCCTAGCCTCGCCGCCGATGAGTTCGGGTCTGTTCCCCGAGGGCTTCTTCGACCGGGCCGACGGCGGGCCCGACGCTGCCTTCTACTCGGTGCCCCGGTTCGTCACGCACATCGACGACGCGGCCATCGCTGCAGTCGGCGCGCTCTACGAGGCGCTCGGGATCGGCGGCGACGTGCTGGACCTCATGGGGTCCTGGGTATCCCACTTCCGGGTGGCGCCGGCCCGCCTCACGGTGCTGGGGATGAACGAGGCGGAGCTGGCGGCCAACCCCGTGGCCACGGCCACGATCGTGCACGACCTCAATGCCGACCCGATGCTGCCCTTCGACGCCGGCGCCTTCGATGCGGTCGTGTGCTGTGTGTCGGTCGACTACCTGCTGCACCCGGTCGAGGTCTTCGGCGACGTGAGGCGGGTCCTGCGGCCCGGGGGGCCGTTCGTGTGCACGTTCTCGAACCGTGTGTTCCCGACGAAGGTGATCCGGGGCTGGCTGGCCGCCACGGACGAGGGCCGGGCCGAGATCGTCGCCGCCTACTTCCGGGAGTCGGGAGGTTGGGGCGAGCCGGTGGTGACGCGGCGCACGCCGCCCGACCATCGGGGCGACCCGCTGTTCGCCGTCTGGGCCCACCGCCCGGGCGGCGCACCGACAGACTGACGGGCGACACTGACCGACTTCGTCCCGAGGAGCTCCATGCCCGACGCAGCCTTGAGCGAGACCAGCTTCCTCCACCAGGCGCTCGAGCTCGCGGTGCAGAACGCCGACGCCGGCCACCTGCCGTTCGGCGCCCTGGTGGTCAGGGACGATGAGGTCCTGGCCACGGGCGTCAACCGCGAGCTGGAGGCGCACGACCCGACCGCGCACGCCGAGGTCGAGGCGATCCGCAACGCATGTCGCGCCCTCCGCACCCGGGCCCTGCCCGGCGCCATCCTCGTGTCGAGCTGCGAGCCGTGCGCCCTGTGCCACGTCACCGCGGCTGTCGCGGGCATCTCCCGCGTGGTCTACGCCGCGCCCAAGGAGCTGGCCCTGGCGATGCTGGGCGGGGGCGACGACGAATCGACCACGCGGCTCACCGACATGCAGCAAGC
>DASRJN010000521.1:0-2080 GCA_035649455.1 Acidimicrobiales bacterium | reverse complement strand
GACTACGACAGGTCGGCCGGCGTGGCGAAGGTGCCGGCGATGGCGGTGGCCGCGGCGACGGCGGGGGACACGAGGTGGGTGCGACCGCCCCGGCCCTGGCGGCCCTCGAAGTTGCGGTTGGAGGTGGAGGCGGAGCGCTCGCCGGGAGCGAGCTTGTCCGGGTTCATGGCCAGGCACATGGAGCAGCCCGGCTCGCGCCAGTCGAAGCCCGCGGAGGTGAGGATCACGTCGAGGCCCTCGGCCTCGGCCTGGACCTTGACCGCGTGGCTGCCCGGCACGACCAGCGTGCGCATCCCCGGCGCCACCTTGTGGCCGTCGGCCACCGCGGCCACGGCCCGGATGTCCTCGATGCGGCCGTTGGTGCACGAGCCGATGAACACGGTGTCGACCGCGATGTCCCGCATGGGCGTGCCCGCGGTCAGGCCCATGTAGTCGAGGGCCCGGTGGGCGGCCTCGCGCTCGGAGGCCTCGGCGAACCCGTCGGGGTCGGGCACGGCTCCGGTGATGGGAACGACCTGGCCGGGGTTGGTGCCCCACGACACGTGGGGGACGATGCCGGCCGCGTCGATGTCCACCGCCTTGTCGAAGGCGGCGCCCTCGTCGGTGGCCAGGCTGCGCCAGTCCTCGACCGCGCTCGGCCAGGCGTCGCCCTTGGGGGCGTGGCGGCGGCCCTCCAGGTAGGCGAAGGTCACCTCGTCGGGGGCGATGAGCCCGGCCTTGGCCCCCGCCTCGATCGACATGTTGCACACCGTCATGCGCCCCTCCATCGACAGCGCCCGGATGGTGGAGCCGCGGTACTCGATGATGGAGCCGATGCCCCCGCCGGTGCCGATGCGGCCGATGATGGCGAGGATCACGTCCTTGGCGACGGCCCCGGCGGGCAGCTCACCCTCGACGGTGACAGCCATGGTGCCGGGCCGCTGCTGGGGGAGGGTCTGGGTGGCGAGCACGTGCTCGACCTCGCTGGTGCCGATGCCGAAGGCCAGCGCGCCGAACGCCCCGTGGGTGGAGGTGTGGCTGTCGCCGCACACGACGGTCATACCCGGCTGGGTGAGGCCCAGCTCGGGGCCGATGATGTGCACGATGCCCTGGTTCGGGTCGCCGATGCCGTAACAGGCGATGCCGAACTCCTCGCAGTTGGCGCGCAACACCTGCATCTGCTTGGCCGAGATCGGGTCCGCGATCGGCTGATCGAGCCCGGCAGTGGGGACGTTGTGGTCCATGGTGGCCACGGTGAGGTCGGGCCGGCGGACGGTGCGGCCCGCGAGGCGCAGCCCGTCGAAGGCCTGGGGCGAGGTGACCTCGTGCACCAGGTGGAGGTCGATGTAGAGCAGGTCGGGCTGGCCGCCGCCGGAGCGGACGACGTGGCGGTCCCAGACCTTCTGGCTCAGCGTGCGGGGTTCGGACATCATTGTCACCTGTCTCACCATGTGGGATAGACTTCCCACGTGGCGAACATCCTAAGCGGTGTAGGTGTGCTGGACAAGGCGGTAACGATCCTCGCCGCCCTGGAGTCCGGTCCCCGCCCCCTGGCCGACCTCGTGACCGCCACGGGGCTCAGCCGGGCGACCACCCATCGCCTCGCGGTGGCCCTGGAGGCCCACGGCCTGGTCCGCCGCGACGAGGCCGGCCGCTTCGCCCTCGGCCTGAGGCTGATCGGCCTGGGCCACGCCGCGGCCGAAGCCCTGCCAGGGTGGCTGGTGGCCCGCCCCGCGCTGGCTTGGCTGGCCGAGCAGACCGGCGAGTCGGTGCAGCTGTTCGTGCGGGACGGCGACGAGCGGGTGTGCGTCGAGTCGCTGGAGGCGCCCCACGAGCTGCGCACCATCGTCCCGGTCGGCGCCCGCCTCCCGCTCGACCGCGGTTCGGGCGGCCGCGCCCTCGCCGACCCCCCGGCCTCCGGCGGGTGGGTCGCCAGCGTCGCCGAACGCCAGCCCGGCGTCGCCTCGGTCAGCGCGCCGGTGGTCGACCGCGCCGGCCGTGTCGTCGCCGCCGTCAGCGTCAGCGGCCCCATCGACCGCCTGACCCGCGCGCCCGGCCGCCGCCACGGCCCCGCCGTGGCCGAGGCCGCTCAGCGCATCGC